>JAQUUS010000216.1 GCA_028693775.1 Alphaproteobacteria bacterium
ATAATATTGGGCAGCCGGGCCGAGACGGCCATGCCGATGGCCGCGCTGGCCGCATGAAGGTTTTCCTGGGCCGCCCGAACGTCAGGGCGCTGCTCGACGAGCTTGGACGGAACCGAAAGAGGCAACGTTTCCGGCAATTTCATTTCGGACAGGCGGAAAACCGCCGATGGCTGTTTTTCGGGCATTTGACCGATCAGCGCCGACAGCGCATGGCGCGTCACCGACAGTTGATGCTTCAACGGAGGCAAGCTGGCCTTCGCCGTCGCCAGCGACGCCTGCTGAGCCACAAGAGCGCTTTTGGGAACCGCGCCCGATTTGAACTTCAGCTTGAAAATCTCGAGGATCTTTTCCTGCGAAGCGACAATGCCGCTCATCGCCTCGACCTGCTCGCGCAAGGACGCCTCGGCAACGGCAAGCGTCACGACGTTGGACGTCAAAGAGAGATAGGCGGCCTCTTTCTGGAATAAGGCGCTATCGGCCTCCGCCTGCAACCGCTCGACCGAGCGGCGCGTACCGCCCCAAACGTCGGGATTATAGGAGACGCCGACCGAGGCGCTGTGCAGCGAATAAACGGACGTCGCCGGAGCAAGGCCCGACGCAGCAGCCGTAACCTGATTGCGCGCGGAAGACAAAGACCCGCCAACGGTCGGGAAAAACATCGTGGTCCCGGCAGAGAGATTATCGCGAGCCACGCGCAAAGAGGCCTCTGCGGCCGCGAGGTTGGGATTATCCTTGATGGCCTGTTCGACAAGCTTGTTCAGCCCCGGAGAGCGAAAAAGCTCCCACCATGCCGCCGGTATTTCTTCTCCCTTGAGGAATTTTTGCGCGTTGTCCGCCGTCGTTTCCGCTAAAGGCTCGTAATCATAGGCCGAAACGTCCGGCGCCGACGGAGCCGAAAAATCGGGACCCGAAGCGCACCCGGCCAGAAGGACTGCCGCGATGATCGAAGCACAGGAATAGGAGCGTTTCAGGCGCATGTTCAAACCAGTTTACAAGGGAATCGAAAAACCTTATACATTCACTAATGTATGTATGTCAAAGAGATTAAGCGGCACAATATTCCCCCATTAAGGACAAGGGGTTGTGCCAAAAGATGCCTGAAAAAAACACACGCATGCGCCCTGCGATTCGCTTTCTCCGCGCGGGCGCCTCTGCGGAGAAAACAAGGAGGTTCACCATGGCGAGACGAACCAAGGACGACGCCGAAAAAACGCGTCATGCGATCATCGACGCGGCGGAAGACGTCTTTTACAAACGGGGCGTCTCGCGAACGTCGCTGGAGGAGATCGCCAAGGCCGCCGGGGTCACGCGCGGAGCCGTTTATTGGCACTTCAAAGACAAGGCGGATCTTTGCGAAGCCATGACCCGGCGGATCATGCTTCCGTATGAAGACATGATGGAAAAACTGGCTGCCCAGCCCTCCGCCGCGCCCATCGAAGACCTGAAAAACGCCTGCATCCACTCTCTTAGGATGATGGCCAAGGACCAAAGACGCCGCAAAGTTGTAACAATCTTCTTCCTGCGCTGCGAATATGTTGAAGAAATGATGAATCTCATCCAACGGCAGACCGAAAGCTGGAACCGAATGCTCTATCTCGCCGAGAAGCTTTTTTGCAAGGCCAAAGAGCTAAAAATGCTTGCGCCTCAATGGACTCCGCGCCAAGCTGCGATCACCGCGCATGCGTTGATGTCGGGATTCATTCTCGGAGGCCTCCAAAAGCGGAAGAGTTTTTCGTTCATATCGACCGGCATTCCCTGTGTGGAAGCTTTCTTTAATTCTTTACAAGTATCTTCATTCCCAAATGGCAGCTAACAACATCACCTTTCTCCCCCCTGTGATTGCCCACCGAGGCATGCCGAAAGCCGCACCTGAAAACACCCTTGAATCGTTTATCGCCGCGAGAGACGCCGGAGTGAAATGGATCGAAACCGACGTCAAGCTGACCTCGGACGGCGTGCCGGTGCTGATGCACGACGAGTTGCTGGACCGGACGACCTCCGGGCACGGCCCAATCGCCGATACGACCTGGACTCAAATGCAGTCGCTCGACGCGGGGCGCTGGTTTTCGCCGTCTTTTTCCGGAACGCGCGTAACCCCGCTTTCGAAGGTCCTGACGTTCTGCGCGGAATCGGACATCCGCCTGTTTCTCGAAATCAAGCCGAGTCCGGGCCGCACGCAAGCGACTGTCATGGTCGCGCTGATCGAAGCCGCGAAGTTCTGGCCCGAAAGCATCGCGCCGCCCGTCATATCGAGTTTTGACAGGGACGCGCTGATCATCGCTGCGCAGCTTCGGCCTGACTGGCCGAGGTCGCTGCTCATGGACGAATGGAACAAAGACTGGATCGACGCCGCGCTTCTCACGCAAGCGTCCGTCGTCGCGATCAAAGACAGTCTTTTGACGGACGACCGCCTGAAAACGCTCCGCAAAACGCCACTCCCCATCCTGGCCTACACGGTAAATGCGCCCGAAAGAGCCAGCGAGCTGCTCAGCGGCGGCGTCACCGCCGTTTTCACGGACGACGCGCAAGCCCTGATTGAAGCCGGGCTGGAGCCCCCTTTGCCGGTCGATCCCGGTCAAAAACAGGAATAAAAACGCTTTTTTCGTTAAAATAGGGGGTTGGGGCTCGAATAGCCCCTTGATAAGCATGGGGCGGTTCTGCTATTGGCTTGCCCCTACCTTTTTGACAAGACATGCGGTCGTGGCGGAACTGGTAGACGCGCAGCGTTGAGGTCGCTGTGGGAGAAATCTCGTGGAAGTTCGATTCTTCTCGACCGCACCATTCCCTGTCCGCCGAAGCCCGGCGCTGAATGTCGCCCCAAAAATCAACGAGTTGCAGCAAAGAACCGCCTGTCCTCGTTCTCAAAAAATCCTTGCAACCATATTTCCCTGTTTGGCTTCCGGCTTTTTCGGCTATTCTCACGCCAACAGGCCCGGTTTTGCTTTTTCAGAGCCGTTTATGACCTTGTCGTTTTAAAACAGCCCTCGATTTGAGCGCCCGGAAAATTGTTTTAGAATTCGCTTTCATGGAGCAATAAATGTTGGACCAACAAATTTTCCCCCAGGAATTAAATGCCGAAGCGGAAACGCTAAGCAAAGCTTGCAAAGCCATCGCCGAGGCCGGAGAAAATCTTTGGGACGACAAACATCAGGGTATTTCCGAGAAATTAGAGGCCCTTTCCGAACGCTGCGTCGATCATATAGTAGACAGCCTCGGCAAATTTCAAATCGAGAACGGCGTCAACATCAAACCGCTCGGAAACTATTTTGTGCTTGTTCTTATGCAGGATTCCAGCGTGAGAACGGCGATTGAGTCAAAAGTCGCCAACTACGAAGCGTTACAACAAGAAGCGCTGTGCGACATCTTCCGAAACGCTTCGGAAAATTCCTCGGTCGGCACCGTTATAACCTTCGAAGACATGATCGAGGCCCAAACAATCGATATCAGGCACGACCCGGAAAAGTTCGCCGTCGCGTTTAAAAGAAAATACGAGAGCTATATGGGGCACAATAAAATCGTCACAAGCGAGCTTCGGTGGAGCATCAACGACGCCATAAGAGAACCGAA
>JAQUUS010000217.1 GCA_028693775.1 Alphaproteobacteria bacterium
GATATAGCGAAGAGCCGAGAAATCCGAAATGGCAAACCCGACCGAATCGAAAACCGTCACCTGATCGGCGCCCGTCCGGCCTTCCTTCCGCCCGGTCAAAACCTCCCAAAGCTCCGTCACCGCGAAGTCGGCAGGCATCTGCTGAATATCGCCTTCGATGCGGCTCTGAGCCTCGTACTCAACAATCACCTTGCCCATGCGCAAAACGTCGGGATGCAGCTCCGTCTTTCCCGGAGAATCCCCCCCAACGCCATTGATATGCATGCCGGGCTCAACCATATCGGGCGTAATAATCGTCGCCTTCGTCTTATCGGCCGTAATCGTCGTCACGATATCCGCGCCCTTCACGGCCTCGCTAATCGAAGCCGCCTGAACGAACGTCACGCCCTTCAGATGCGACAAGTTATGCATCAGCTTCTTCGTCGCCTCAGGGTCGATGTCATAAAGGCGAAATTCATTAATCCCCAAAACCGCCCTAAAGGCCAGAATCTGAAATTCGCTTTGCGCACCATTCCCGATCACGGCCATCGACTTGCTGTCCTTACGCGCCAAAACCCTGGCCGCCGCCACCGACATCGCGGCAGTCCGCATAGCCGTCAGCAACGTCATCTCGCTCAACAGCAACGGCATGCCCGAACTGACCTCGGCCAAAAGCCCGCAAGCCATAACGGTCATCAACCCTTTTTCGAAATTCTTCGGATGCCCGTTCACATACTTGAAACTGTAAAGCTTGCCGTCAGATGTCGGCATAAGCTCGATCACGCCTTCCTTCGAATGCATGGCCACGCGCGAAGCCAATTCAAAATCGAGCCAACGGCTATAGTCATCGACGACAAAGCCCGTCATATCCGCCAAAGCCTTTTCAAGGCCGACCGAGCGCACAAGATCGCTAACAGTGTGAACATCAAGAAATCTAGTCATAACGAAACCCTTACCCAAAAGGTGAAGAAAAAAGCGGCAATGTGATGTGAGACGGTTATATATGTGCGCTTAGGCGCACGGCGGCCACGGCGACGGAGCGCAAAAAAGAGGAGCAAACTGGGACGTGGCGGTTCTCATGGGCGACAGATAAATCCTTTTCGACAAGCGCGTCAAGAAAAATACAAATGCTTACCCCAAAACAGGCAACCGCCCCTCTCTACTCCCTAAAAGCAAATGAACCTGCCGCGCCAGCAGACGTCGATCTTTCCGCCTTATCTGCGCTGGCCGCTAAAACTTCACGCTCTTCGTCTCATAATGACGCCCCAAAAACGCCGGAAGCTTGCCGTTGCTCTGCGATCCGGGGAAATTCGCCATCTGGTACGACAGATCGGTCTTTGTCCGCGAACTCCATATGGCGTCGGGGTTCTGATGATAGAAAATATCCGAAGCGGCTTCCGTTCGGGCCCAGTCAAGAACCTGCTTCCTATGCGCGATCTTCCAAACGCCCGCCGCGCCCGTCGGACGGCGCTCAAAACGATCCAAGTTGCGTCCGCCAAGAAAGACATCTTCGCGCCCCACGGGCTTTTCAATGCGCAAATGCGTATGAAAATACGCTTCAACCAACGCGCTATCGCCCTCCAGTTCGATCCGAACATTGGAAATCATGTGATGGGATGAACGAACGCCTTGAAAAACGCCCAAAACCCAGTGCACAAAATCGCTCGCCGTCCCCTGATACACGCCCGGCCCAAAGTCCAACGTCGCGTCGTGATGCAGAACCGACCGCAGCAAATTCTCATCCAGCCTGTCAATGCCCCGCGCAAAACATGTAAGAACGTCCGTAATCTCGCTTTTATCGACAGCCGCCTGCAAACGCGGGCTCATCACAGGCTGCGCCTTCGCACTCGCCTGATAGGTCGCGCTGGGCCGCGGGAATTTCATAAGCGCAAGCGACGGGCTTTTCTTAGGCTTCGGCGCGGACGCAGATTTCTTCGGCTTTGCGACAGGCTTCTTCTGCGCGCTCGGTTTCTTTGTCTTGGATTTCTTATGCTGAGCAGTCGCCATAAAGACCTCCCTGCGTGTCACGCCCCAATTTTGGCAATTCACCCGTATGCGGAAAACGAGATTAATCGTCCGGTAGGCGAAACGATTAGCACAGACTTTTTCTTTTTGCACGAAAAACAGGGCGTTAAGGTATATTTTTAAGATATAAGATTATCAACCCATTGAAGCTGCTTATAATTCCAGAACAATGGCCCCTTTCCTCTTTTCAAGCTTTTTTCGCCCCCAAAAAGCACACAACCACCTGAGAACAAAACAAAATCAGCAAATCACGCGCTTTTCCCAAACACGAAGCGCCTGCCGCCGCAACTTCCAATCCGGCATATATTTCTCAAGAAAATTCCAAAACGAACGCGAATGATTTTTATGCCGAACATGGCAAAGCTCATGAAGCACAACGTAATCAAGAAGGGGCAACGGAAGCATCATCAGCCTCCAGTTCAAGCGAATAATATTGTCGGCAGAACAACTCCCCCACCGGCGCACCGCTTTGACGACAAGCAGCCTTTTATAGTTAACGCCAAGTTTTCCGGCCCAATAATCAGCCCGCTTCTTAAGTTTCACCTTCGCGCACTTTCTGAGCCAAAGCATAAGCTCAAGCCGAACCTCCTCTTGAAGACCGGCAGGTGAAAGCGTCACATCGCCAACACGCACCCGTATTTTCCCGGGCGACAGCGCACACCCACCCCGCCCTCGAGCAACGCTTAAAACACAGCGATGGCCAAGAAAAGGAAACTCGCCCCCATCGGCATAAACCAAAGAAGGCAAACTCTCCGCTTTTCTTTTCGAAAATTCCCGAAGGATCCAATCGGCACGTTTAGCAAGAATAGCCTCAACCGCCTGCCGAGAAGTCGCAACCGGCACCAAAATGCGCAACGAATTGTCTTCAAAGCAAAAAGCCACGCTTCTCTTGCGTCTCTTGGAACGAACGACCGTATAATGCAGCTCAACGTCCCCGACTTTTACAACGCCCTCAGAAGGCTCCTCACGCACAGACATCACCCAGCGAAAAAAGGAACGGCTCCTCCGCCCCTGCCGACAATCCATGCTGGCAGCCTTTCATGCAAGCCACAGTAAAAACCGACTATTCCCCAGCCTCAACAGGCGGCACATCGGCAAAAGCAACGGGCGTTAAACCTGTCGCATGCCATTCGAACCGACGAATGCACCCTGCGTCGGTAAACTTACCACGCGCAGCCGCACATACTCTTTCGTTTTCAGGCACAACCAGATCCAGCCACATACGCTTCGGCGCGCGCTCATTAGGCTTAGGCGCGGTCTCCGGGAACCATTTCACGACCTGATAGGCAAAATTCTGACCCCCCCCATCCGGATGAACGCCATATCCCATGACCGCACAAAGGCCTCCCTTGCACACGGCCTGACCCGAATCGCAACGACGTCCCGCCTTTGCCTTATGCCCGACAAATCCGGTCGCATCGATAATATAGCTCGGCGGAAGCTTTTCATGGCGGTTGTAATCGGAGGTATAACTGTAAAATGCCTCCAAAGAAACGGCCTCCTTGTCCCCGGCACAATGCGCGATCTCCTGAGCCTGCTTTTTCATGTAT
>JAQUUS010000218.1 GCA_028693775.1 Alphaproteobacteria bacterium
CTCCCTTCTTCAGCGCTGGGACATCCGCATCGACGATTCAGGCGGCGGCCCCCTCTCCCTGTCTCCCGCAGGAGCCTTCCTGAATCTTGCCGCCGCAGCCGCCGCCCCTCAAGCAGGCGTCTGCGACCTCCTCGCGCTTCTCAAACATCCCCTCGCAGCCTGCGGCCTTTCGCCCGCCGCCTGCCGCGCCAAGGCGCGCGAGGAAGAAATCCGCGCACGCACAACCGAAGACGCGAATTTCGACTGGGCGAATACGCTCCTGCGCCCCCTGTCCGAAAACTGGGACACCCCGCGTCCCCTGACCGAGCGTCTGACCCGCCACATCGAAACCGCCGAAGCCCTCGCGGCCTCCTCAACGGAACCGGGCGCCGCACGGCTATGGGATGACGAAAGCGGCGAAGCCGCCGCCCAATGGCTCGACGAACTGAAAGCAGCCGCCGCAGATTTCCCCGATCTCAAAGGAGACGACTATCTCGCGACCTTCGCGACCCTGTCGTCGATGAAAACGCTGCGTTCGTCCAAAGCGTCGCATCCGCGCCTGAGCATCCTCGGCCCGCTCGAAGCGCGCATGTGCGACGCCGACCTGATCGTGCTCGGCGGCATGAACGAAGGCGTCTGGCCGCCCGATCCGGGCTTCGATCCATGGATGTCGCGCCCGATGCGCAAAAAGTTCGGTCTCTCTTCGCCCGAATACCGGATCGGCCAGTCCGCGCACGATTTTGTACAGCTTGCCGCAGCCAGGGAAGTGCTAATCACGCGCTCATCGCGTTCGGGCGGCGTCCCCACAGTTCCCTCCCGCTTCCTGCTGCAAATCGAAACAGTGCTCCGCGCCGCAGGCCTCACAAACGACACACACGACGCCCTCGCCCCCCGCGAACCATGGCGCGCATGGGCAAGCGCGCTCGACGCCCCGCCGCCCGGAGGCATCCGCCCGTGCGAGCGCCCCCTTCCCTGTCCCCCCGTGGAGCTGAGGCCGAAAACGCTGTCGGTGACGGAAATCTCCACATGGCGGCGCAACCCCTACGCCATCTACGCCGAGCACATCCTGAAGCTCAAAAAGCTCGACGAGCTCGATCAGCAACTCGACGCCTCCGACAAAGGAAGCATGATCCACGAAGCGCTTGAGAAGTTCAGCGAAGCCTATCCCCAAACCCTCCCGCCCGACGCGCTCGACCGCCTTCTGGAGCTCGGCCAAAACATCTTCGCGCAAGACAAAGGCGACCCGCGCGTCCGCGCCTTCTGGGAAGCAGGCTTCCGCAACATCGCCGCATGGATCGTTGACGAAGAGCGCAAGCGTCGCGAAGCAGGCGTCACATCCGTGCTTCCCGAAGCCGAAGGCCAATACCGCCTTGGAACCTTCACGCTCAAAGGCCGTGCGGACCGCATCGAAAAGCTGTCCGACGGCAGCATCCGCATCGTCGATTACAAAACCGGCAGCGTGCCCTCAAAAACGGAAGTGTATTCCGGCATCGAGCCGCAATTGCAGCTGCTCGCCCTGATGGCGTCCGCCGGAAGCTTCGAAAGCGTCGGCCCCGCCGACATCTCTGCCTGCGAATACTGGTCGCTCAAAGGCGGTCGAACGGGCAGCGACGCCAAAACCTACGACAAAGACCTTCCCGAGCTGATCGAAAAAGCCAAAACCGGCCTCAAGGGCCTGATCGAAGAGTTCGCCGATCCCCAAACGATCTACGAAGCCGTCCCGCGCGCCAGCATCCGCCCGCACCATAACAACTACGCACATCTGTCGCGCATTGCCGAATGGACCAAAACCGGGGAGGACTCATGACAACAGCCCGCCCCCTCGCCGCCGCGTCCCACGATCCCGGGATCGACCAACGCAAAGCGTCCGACCCATCCGTATGCGCATGGGTGAACGCGTCCGCGGGATCGGGCAAAACAAAAGTCCTGACAGACCGCGTCATGCGCCTGCTTTTGTCTGGCGTCCGCCCCGAAAAAATCCTGTGCCTCACCTACACGCGCGCCGGCGCCGCCGAAATGGCGAACCGCATCACGGGAATGCTGGCCAAATGGGCGGTCTGCAACGATCCCGAGCTGAGCGAAGACATCGACAAGCTCCAAAACAGGCCGATGGACAAAGACCAATTGCCAACGGCGCGCCGCCTGTTCGCCGAAGTCCTGGCCTGCCCCGGGGGCCTTCGGATTCGAACGATCCATTCGTTCTGCCAAGAGATTCTGTCGCGTTTCCCGCTCGAAGCAGGCCTCCCCCCGCACTTCGCGCTGATCGAAGAGCAGGAACTCGCCGTGCTCAAAACCGGAATCCTGAACGGCATGCTGCGCGAAGCCGCCGACGAGCCGGGCGGCAACCTCGCAAAGTCTCTGGACGCGCTGGTCGCCGCGCAAGGCGAAACGGGCTTCGCCAAAATGCTGAAAGAAGCGACGCACGAAATCCGCCGCCTCACCCCGGCCCAGAACGCTCTCAAAACGATGATGGCGAAAACGCGTTCGTTCCTGTCGATAGACGAAACCGACACACCCGACAAAATCTGCCGCGCAACCATAGACGCCATCCCCGAAGCAACCCTCCGCCCCATGGCCGACTGGCTGTCGAACGGAAGCACCCGCTACAGCCCCCGCGGCAAAAAGATGCGGGCCTTCTTCGAACTCCCCCCAAAGAACCGCCTCGAACATTTTGATGAATACTGCGGCTTCTTTCTCAAGGACGACCTCACGTCCTTCGCAGACTCTTTCATCGCCAGCAAAGATATCCGCACAGCCCACCCCGAAATCGACGACCTCCACAAAACCGAAGTCCAACGCCTGCGATCGGCCCTCCAGCAAATCGAAGCGGCAGAGATCGCGCAAACGACAAAATGCGTCCTGTACTTCGGCCTCGAATTTTCCCGCCGCCTCGCAGGCCGCAAAGCGTCGCGCGCCGCCGTCGACTACGACGACCTGATCCTCTTCACAGAAAACCTCCTGCGCAAAAGCGGCATCGCCCCGTGGATTCTCTACAAGCTCGACAACGGTCTCGAGCACATCCTCCTCGACGAATCCCAGGACACCAGCCTCGCGCAATGGAGCATCGTCGAATCCCTGACCGGCGAGTTTTTCTCAGGCGAAGGCGCACAGCCCGAACGCACGCGCACGCTGTTCGTTGTGGGCGACGAAAAGCAATCCATTTTCAGCTTCCAAGGCGCCGACCCCCAAGCCTTCCTCTCAAGGCGCGACTATTTCCTGAGCCGCGCCCGCGCCGCGCAAAAAACGTTCGAAAACGTCTCGATGCAAACGTCGTTCCGCTCCGCCGCGCGCGTCCTCGAAGCGGTCGATGCGGTCTTCGAGCAAGAAGCCGCGCAAATCTCCCCGTCCCCCATCGCACACCGCGCATATCCAAACCCCGACGGAACCGAAAAGCTTGGCCGTGTCGAACTCTGGCCGTTGATCGAAAAACCCAAAGCCGAAAAAACGTCAAGCACCGACTGGATACCCACAACGACCCGCGAAACCGAATACGACCCCGAAACCGAACTGACCCAGGCCATCGCGCAAAAAATCAAAGGCTGGCTCACAAGGCGCGAAAC
>JAQUUS010000219.1 GCA_028693775.1 Alphaproteobacteria bacterium
AAGAAGCGCCGAAACGAAAAAGACATCGTCCGGAACCTTGGTGGAGCGATAGCCGAACCCGATCTGCTCGTTCATCAGCGTGCGTTTCGTGCCGTTTCTATCCAAAACGTCAGCCGAAAAAACAATATCCTTGAACTCACGTCCAAAGGACCCCGCATTCATGCGCAATCCGCCTCCGATCGTCCCCGGAATGCCGTAAAGAAACTCGAGTCCCGCAATTCCCACAGACTGAGCGGTCCGGGCAACATTCATATCGATAGCCCCTGCCCCCGCATGAAGCCCGTCCGGCAAAACCTTCACAAAAGCGAAATTGGGCCCCAAGCGAACCACAACGCCGGGAACGCCGCCGTCGCGGATCAACACATTGGAAGCCGCGCCGAGAATTGTCACGGGCACATCCGGCGGACACTTTGAAAGAAAGTAGGAAAGATCGTCGACATCGGCGGGACGAAAAAGAACCTCCGCCGGGCCGCCGACGCGAAACCACGTCTGATCCGCAAGCGGACCATTAGGAATGAGCGCCCCGCGCGTTTCCGGCAGGCGACCGATCAAATCGTTATCGAAAAAAGGAGGCTCTTGATATTTCATAGGCCTACTATTTCCCGAAGAGAGGCAAGAGTCCAGCCCCTCCGGCGAAAAAAGTGGTCCTCCGCCCCGAAGGGCGAAGCGTTATAAATCAGCTTTCCAGAGCCTTAACGATATTCTCGCACATCTGCTTGGCGTCGCCGAAGAGCATCATCGTATTCGTCCTGAAGAAGAGCTCGTTCTCGACCCCGGCATAACCGGCAGCCATGGAGCGCTTGACGAACAGAACCGTCTTGGCCTTCTCGACGTCGAGAATAGGCATGCCATAAATAGGCGAAGTCGGATCGCTGTGCGCAGCGGGGTTCGTCACATCGTTTGCGCCGATAACGAAAGCCACGTCAGTCTGGCCGAAATCGCGATTGATCTCGTCAAGTTCCAAAACGTCGTCATAAGGAACATTGGCTTCCGCAAGCAAAACGTTCATATGGCCCGGCATACGCCCCGCGACGGGGTGAATGGCATAGCGCACCTGAACGCCCTCGGCCTTGAGCTTGTCGGCCATTTCGCGCAAGGCATGCTGAGCCTGAGCAACGGCCATGCCATAGCCCGGAACGATAATGACGCTGGACGCATTCTTGAGAATATAGCTCGCATCGTCCGCCGACCCAACCTTGACCGGCTTGTCGCCGCCGCCCGCTGCGGCCTTGGCCGCCGCATTGGGGTCCGAACCGAAGCCGCCCAAAATCACGTTGAAAATGGAGCGGTTCATGCCCTTGCACATAATATAGCTGAGGATCGCGCCCGAAGCGCCGACCAGCGCGCCGGAAATAATCAGCAAGGGGTTTTGAAGCGTAAAGCCCGTAGCAGCAGCCGCCCAGCCCGAATAGCTGTTGAGCATGGAGATGACCACCGGCATATCCGCCCCGCCGATAGGCAGGATAAGCAGAAAGCCGAGAACCAGAGAAACGGCAACGATCAGCCAATAAGCGAAGGACGACTGGGTGAGCAGCAAAACGATCAAAGCAATGCCGATCAAAATGCCCTGCGCGAGATTAAGCTGATGCTGGAACTTGAAAACGAGCGGCTTGCCCGAAACCAGCCCCTGAAGCTTGGCGAAGGCGACAAGCGAGCCCGTAAAGGTGATCGCGCCGATAGCGACGCCGATGCCCATTTCGACAAGGCTCGAAAGATGAAGATTGCCGACATGCCCGATGCCATAAGCCTCCGGGTTCAAAAAGGCCGCCGAAGCGACCAGAACGGCAGCCATACCGACGAGAGAGTGAAACGCGGCAACCAATTGAGGCAAAGCCGTCATCTGGATTTTTCGAGCAACGACAGCGCCGACGCCGCCACCCACAGCGATCGCCAAAGCGATCCAGCCGAAAGAGGACATCTCGACCATAAACAAAGTCGTAACGATGGCAAGCGCCATGCCGAAAATGCCGAACAGATTTCCGTTTCGAGCCGTCTCCGGCGAAGCGAGGCCGCGCAAGGCCATGATGAAACAGATACCTGAAACCAGATATGCCAAAGATACGATGGTGCTCATTTTTTAGCCTTTGGGCTGCGAGTTTCTTTCTTTTTGTACATGGAGAGCATGCGCGCCGTGACGATAAATCCGCCGAAAATATTGATGGACGCCAAAGCGACGGCAACGAGGCCCATAACCTTCGAAGAGGTCATATCGATCGGCCCGGCCGCCAAAAGAGCGCCGACAATAATGACGGAAGAAACGGCGTTGGTGACGGCCATCAAAGGAGAATGCAAGGCCGGTGTAACGCGCCAAACGACATAATAGCCGACAAAACAGGCCAGAATAAAAACGGTAAGGCCCGTAATGAAAAAGCCCGTCTCACCGGCAGGAGCGGCCTGCTCGGCAAGGTTCTGGGCCTGCCTTGCCAGATCGGCTGTCAATTCCGACAGCCTGAGCTGCTCTGAGGCCAGGCTGTTCAAGCCTGAGATAACTTCGCTGAAAGCCATAAGACCCTCTTACTTTTTTTCTACGGGAACGGAAACCGACGGAGAAGCCGGGGCTGGCGCAGGCGCCGGAACCGGAGCCGAAGCGGCCGGAGACGGCGGAGCATCGGAAGCCTGAGGCGCAGGAGCGCCCTGCGGCGACGGAGGCGAAGCGGCCTGATCCGGAGTCGAAGGAACGAGAGGAACGGGAGCGCCGGGAAGAGCGACCTCCGGCTCAGCGCCCGGAACGGCGGCGGGATCGGAAGCGCCCGGAGGCAAAGGCTCGGCAGAAGCCTCCGGCGGAAGAGCCCGAGAGAGCTGCTTCCTGAGGATAATCAGCTCGGTCAAAATCTTCTCCTCGCGGAGTTGAATGAGATCGATATGGCTATTGGTGACCTGCATCTGAAGTTTCAGGTCGGAAATGAACCCGGCGAAAAACACAAACAGCACGGAACAGCACAAAACCGACGTGGCGATACTGGCGATCCACCACAACACGTTTTGGCTTTTGGACGTTTCCTCTTCCATCAGAACCTCCTAAGGGTCAGTTATTTTTCAGAAACTGGGGATGAATGATCGCGCCCTGATGCGTCAGGGTAATGGCGCGCACAATCTCATCCTCAAGATTGACAGCCAGCTTGGCCTCGCCCTTCGCGGTGACGGAAGAGACGAAGTTCAGCAAGTTCTTCGCATAGAAAGTGGAGGCATCGACCGGCACGCGGCTCGGAACGTTGCGATAGCCGACGATCTTGACTCCATAAGCGTCAACGATCTTCCCGGCTTCGCTGAGAGCGCAATTGCCTCCCTGCTCGACGGCCAGATCGACAATAACGGAGCCCGGCTTCATGGTCTTGAGCATGACCTCCGAAATGAGGTTCGGAGCGGCGCGTCCGGGGATCAAAGCAGTACAAATAACGACGTCCTGCTTTTTAATGGTCTCCGCAATCAGCTCGGCCTGACGGCGTTTATAGTCGTCGCTCATTTCCTTGGCATAGCCGCCTGAAGTCTCGGCCTGCTTGGTCTCCAGATCGGAAGAG
>JAQUUS010000220.1 GCA_028693775.1 Alphaproteobacteria bacterium
TGAATATGCCTTATCGATGAATAAAAAGGGCGGCAGTCTGGCCATTAGCATCGATATATCCGATGCTGTCACGGGAAATCCTAATCTGGCATTGCAGGATTTCACCGGTCTTTATTCAGGCGTTTTCATCAATCAATTCCCCAGTTCCTTGCTTCCGTGCCCCGCCTACAAACCAAACAGCACACCTTTGTATCTTGGCGCGACGCTGGTTGCCAGTTCCGGGTTGGTCGCAGGTAGCTATACAGGATACTTTGCAATAACGATCTTTGTTCTATGATCATAAGGAGACAAAAATGAACAATAAAATACTTCCATGGGTTATTTGCTTCTTTTTAGGGTTGACGCCGATTCAGGCGTATGCGGGAAACGCCGGGCTGTTGTTGTCTCCGACGCGAATTGTCCTTGAAAACGGGAGTCGCTATGTCACCGTGACGGTACGGAATACGGGGGATGCTACGGGCCGCTACAGAATTGAGATAGTAGATGCGGTTATGGGCGAAAACGGGGGCATCAAGCTTCTCCCTGAAGGCCAGCGGGATGAATTCAGCGCTGCGGACCTTTTGAGCTTTTCTCCCGGCAGCATGACCCTGAAACCCAACGAGAGTCAGGTTGTTCGACTTCTTGTCAAAAACAAGAAGAAACTTTCCGATGGCGAATACAGGTCGCACATGCAGGTCAAAATGACAGAAAGCGATCTTGACCAGTTGGGTGGCGCGGCAGCGCAGGGGACCAGCATCGCAATCAAGGCAAAGATTTCCACAGTGATCCCCGTGATTGTTCGCCGTGGGCAGACGGCTTTTGCCGTGACAGTCGACGATGCCAAGCTGGCCATCGGCGGCGGAGATAACAAGCTGGCGCCAGAGTTGACGGTTGGCATGAGCTTTTCCGGAAACCGGTCCGTTCTGGGCGATATCAAGGTGACGCACATTGCGCCCGACGGCAAGGAAACGCAGCTTGCTTTTATGCAGGGAATCGCGATCTATCGCGGCGTAGCCAAGCGGACTCAAATCGTTCCGTTGACCGTTCCGGACGGCGTAAACGTTCATAGCGGCCAGTTGCGTATCGCTTTTATGTCTCAGGAGAAAGAAGGGAGGCATGTGCTGTCCGAAAAAATCGTGACGTTGTAAGTCAATCTTTCGAGAGAAGGCCTTTCCGCCCGGTTGGGCCGTTTTCTTGAAAACGGGTTCTTTGCCCTTGGCGGGAACCGAAGTTTGTTCGTTAAGCCCTTCCTTTTTTGACGATTGTCAGTACCGGTATATGAAATCGTGCGGTTGCTTTTTAAAGACGCCAGCGGCGTCTCTGTCTGCGCTTGCGATTGCGATGGTGTTCGCATTGGCAGGCGCACAGGCGTTTGCTCAAACGCCGCAGACGGAGCTTGCTGAGGCAGGCGTGAAGACTATGTATCTGCAGCCGCAGATCAAAAATCTTCCATTTAGCCGCCGTACGCTGGAAGCCGCGATTGTTTCGGAAAAAATATATCTTCCGCTCAAGGATGTTGTTGCGCTTTTCGAATTTCCAATTGCCTTCGAGGATGGGGGCCTTGTGCGTGGTTTCTTTTTGTCCAGAGACAAAGACTTTTATCTCGACATCGGAACCAGAGAAGTTCGTGTTGCAGGAGAAACCAGAGGTGTGACGCCGGGCGACGTGTGGATTTATGGCGGGCAGCCATATGTAAGCCTTAACAGCCTGGCCGAATGGTTCGGGATCGCCAGCGAGGTTAATCGGGAGCGGTTCCAGATCCATTTTTCCTCAAACGACGTTCTCCCTCAAGAAAAGCGTGCAGAACGGCATCGCAAATGGAAAGAGGCTAGATTGCATGTGCCGCAAATCCAACGAAAAGGAGGCAAGACCGGCATGGTATTGGCCGCGCCCGGAGACGAAGGTGCGGAGGTTCGTTCGTTTGCTGGCGAAGCAGCGCCGGGAAGCGACATTGAATTATACCGGGAAGATGCCTTGATCGCGGCGACGATTGCGGGCAAAGACGGACGTTATGAGTTTGAGAAGGTGTCTGCGCCTCAGGGAAAAACAACGTTTCTCACAAAGATATTCACTCCGTCCGGCGAGATGTCCGAAGCCGAAAACATTGTATCCGTGGCGGCACAGGCTTCTCACGGTTTGCGCGCATCAAAGGCCATGTCGGCAAAAGCTGCGTCTCTGTCGAATAATTTTATGAGCCTGATTGTCGTGGGCGATGGTGCCTCCTTGGGAGACACGGAGGCCTATCTCGACAAGCAAAATATATATATCGATCTCAATAAAATCGTTCGCTTGCTTGGCTATGGCTATTTGCGCGATCCGGGCGCGCGCCGGGCAGAAATAACGCCGGACGAAGGCGGGCGCATTAGCCTTGATCTCGACAAGCGCGTGTTTATTCGTAACGAAGAACGCCGTTCTTTTTATCACTATGATACCTATGAGAACGGCGAAACGCTTTATGTAAACGTCGAGCTTCTCAACCGCATATTTCCGCAAATCGGTTTTGTCGCCGACGTTGGCCTGAAGAAACTCAAGATTCCGGGGTATGCATCATTGCTTCGTCATCGTGAGGAACGAAAGGCACAGCTTCCTCCAACCGATCTGGCCCCCGTACCGCAAGCGGCACCGGTTCCGCCTGTGACAATCGTTGACGATCTAACGCAGCCAGGGCCGCCAACCGAAGCTCCGCCTTCTGAACCTTTGGACGTAATCCATGCAGAGCCTGAGGTCGCGCCTGCCGAAGCGGCTCCTTCGCCGCCTGCGATGCCAGCCGAGCCGCCCCCAACTCCTGCGCCTGATAAAAAAGAAGGCGAAAAAGCTTTGGAAACTCTGATCCTTCAGCCGAAGATCAAATCGATGCCTCCGACCGAGGAATTCATACAGGCATTGGATATTTCGGGCGAGGTTTTCATATCGTTTGGCGATGTCGTTCATTTGTTTGAGTTTCCCATCAAAATTGACGGGTCGGCGCAGACGGCCAGCGGTTTTTTCTTTTCGGAAAAAGACACGTTCTCCCTCGATGTTGCAAACAAGGAGCTTCGCATTGCCGGATCGCATGCTGAATTCGGTCAACGGGACATTCTCAAACACGAAGGGGATCTCTACATCAGCCTCGAGGCCTTTTCTCGCTGGTTTGGCATCAAGGCCGAGATCGATCGAGCCCAGTCTTCGATCCATTTCCTGACGGATAGAAAACTGCCGCAAGAGGAGCGTGAGGAGCGTCAAAAACGCTGGGGCACTTTGTTGCGTGAGGTTGAAAAGCCAGAAACCGACTATGCGGTCTTGCAAAATCCCTACAGCGGTTTTTCGTATCCGACGTTTGACGTGAATTTAGGGGCAATGGTTCGCCAAACGCCCTCGTCTTCGGACGGAGGAAGTAGTAGCGAGGCGACTTATTCGTCATCCTATAACGTTCAGGCGGTCGGCGATATCGCTTACTTGACGGGAAACCTTTATGCGCAGGGCACAATGGACGGAAAACTTCTCGACATTATACGCCTGAAGGCCGGGCGG
>JAQUUS010000221.1 GCA_028693775.1 Alphaproteobacteria bacterium
GTCACGGTTATTTCGGGCATGGCGAAGGCAAGACATTCGCTTTCGGCTCGTGCAGAAACGCTGCTGAGGACCATCAGGAGGCTGGAGAGCCAGAGCTTTGTTTTCATGGGCTTGCGCCGGGTCATCGTTAATTTTCGCCTTACTTTGCAGGATGCCGCTTGTTTTGGAAAGAAAATTAAATCGGGGCTTTTCCGCTCTTTTTAAAACCGCTAATACTTTTGGGCTTTTTTTATTAACCCTCATTTTCGAGGAACGGTTATGGCTTCTGGCGCTCATTATTATACTTCTGTCGGCTCCTTTCTTTTTAGAGACGTTTTTGCAGCGGCGGACAAGGACAAGAATGTCGTTTTTTCGCCCAGCGCCGCGCATGGCGCTTTGATGCCTCTGATGTTGGGGCTTGAGGACGACGCGGCCGTTTCCTGCGTCAAGGACCTTTATGGGCAGGATTTGACCGAAGGGGCCCGCTCCGTTTGGCAGACGATTTTGGACAATCTCAACCCCAAGGGACAGGGCGCTTCGATCGTTACCGCCGATTGCGAAAGATGGGACAGCGTTATTGAATCCCACACGGACGCTTATGCCAAAACTTTTTATGACGTCTTTGGGCGCGAGCCTGCGAAGGATCTGGACTTTACCTCGCCTTCGGCGCTTGCGACCATCAACGACTGGGTGCGTACCGCAACCGAGAGCAAGGTGCAGCAGCTCTTCAAGGAGCTTACGAGGGAGACCACGATGGTTTCGGTGGGCACGACGTACTTCAAGTCTCCGTGGAAAACCGCGTTCGATCCGCAGAAGACGCACGACGCCGATTTCAAGACCGACGACGGACCCATTGTGCGCGTTCCGACAATGACCATCGACAAGGCCGAGGCGAGCTTTTTGATGGAACGCTCGTTCAACTATGTGTCGGTACCGTTCAGCGACGGGTATGAGTTCTTCGTTGTCGAACCTGCGGTCGGCTATGACCTGAACCATGTCGTTCGCAATTTGCCGAGGATTCTCGACGACGTTCAGAGCGCCCGGCTGACCACCACAAATATGGCTTTGAGCATTCCCAAAATCAGCATTCAGTCGACGGACAATTTGACTCCCGCTTTTTCGAACGGCGTTTTGAAACCCGTTTTTAAATCGGCCAATATGGGCGCGATTCAGAGCGTCGGGTTCGATATCGACGAGGAAGGCGGCGAGGCTTATGCCGCCGTTGCGATGTTCGTGACACGCGGCATTCGTCGCGAAAATCCCCGCTTCGAACTCAACAAGGCCTCGGTTGTCGGCATTATGAGCGCAAAAAACCCTTATGAAAAAACGCCTTTGTTCCTTGTCGCCTTGCGCAACCCGGCTTTGGGCTAGATTGGCGTTGGCATAAGGGGAAAGCTTTTCTATGGTAGCGGAGGCGGCTTTCGAGGCCGTCGCTTATCACAGGATTTTCCATGCGTTTCGCTTTTCTTAAACCTTCGGCTTTGCTTTGGATTCTCCCTTCTCTCCTTTTGAGCGGATGCTCCGATATCGCTCAGGGCGTCACGGGCGCCGTTTTGGATCACCAAAACGCGAAGGAAGATCTCCGCCGCTGCGAAATCGAAGGCGCGCCTTTCGGCGGTTTGCGCCAAAGCCTCGATAGCCAGGATTCGACGCCCGGAAAAACCACCAAGGTTCTTATGGTTCACGGGATCAGCGATCATGTGCCGGGATATTCGCTGCGGTTTCAGAAAAAGCTTTATGAAAAGCTTGGCTTGAACGTCATGGACTCGGAGGTCAAGACGATCTCGCTGAGCGCGCCGAATATCGCCTGGGAGCCCGGCGAAGAACACACGCTGGGAACTTTGAGAATTTCGCGCCACACGAACGCAGAAAACTCCCGCCGGCTTTTGTTTTACGAACTGACGTGGTCGCCCATCACCGCGCGGCAAAAACGGACGCTGGATGCGGATTCGGCCAACAACGAAGGTTTGGGCCGCGCCAGCCTGAACAATTCGCTGAAAGGCTTTATCAACTCGACCGTGCCGGATCTTTTGATCTATACCGGCAACGGATATCCGCGCATTACCGCTTCGGTCGCGCAGTCCGTTTGCTGGATGCTGGCCGACGGGTGGGACAACTTGCCAGACAGCGGGACGCACAGGTGCGACACATGGCCGGGATCGACCTTTGCCTCCCTGCCCGCGAACGACCACTTTTTTGTGACACACAGCCTCGGCAGCCGCATCACCATCGACACCATTCATAACTTTTCGGCCCTCAACAAAAAACGCCGGAACGATCCGCTTCGCCAGAGGCTCGAGAATATCGTGCGCGACAAGGATTTCTCCGTTTTTATGCTGGCCAATCAGCTTCCCTTGCTGCAAATGGGGCGCAACGGGCCGGAACGCTCGGGCGCAATCGACATCTATTGCGACGGCGGCGCCAAAACCAACGAACGCGTCATGCGCAAAATGAACATTGTCGCCTTCAGCGATCCGAACGATATTTTGTCGTATCCGGTCCCGCTGGATTTCACCATGAACAGGCTGGACAGCCGCATGTGCCCTTCGGTGACGAATGTGAGCCTCAATATCGCCGCCGAACAAACGCTGTTCGATGCCGCGTCGTTCGCCAACCCGCTGACCGCTCATAACGGTTATTGGGAAGACGGCAGGGTCATCGACCTTATTGCGAACGGAGTCGACCGCAACGATATGTCTCCCGTCATCGCACAACGCTGCTCCTGGCTGGAGGCGAAGGAAATCGGCGACAGGGAGACCCGTTAGGCTTCGGACAGCTTTCCGTTTTCTATCTTCAGAAAACGCGTGCCGACGGCCTCGACGAAACTTCGGTCGTGCGAGACAAGCAGGCATGTTGCGTTTTGCGCGAGGATTTCAGCCTCCAGTTTTTCCTGTCCCGGGATGTCGACGTGATTAGTCGGCTCGTCGAGCAGGTAGAAGTTCGGCTCCGTTAGCCTCAAAACAAGCATGCCCAGCCGCGCTTTTTCTCCGAACGAAAAGCTTTTTATCGGGCTGTTTTGCTGGTCTACCGAAAGGCCCGCTCCGGCCAGTAGCGTGCGGCTTCGCTGGTCGCCCAATCGAAAGCGGCTTGAGATAACGTCAAACGGCGTTTCAACATCGGGCAGTTGCGACATCCGTTGGTCGGCGTAGCCGAGAACGGCAGACGGGCTCGGGATTATGCCCGGATCGGCAGACGGGTCGGCAAAGGCGCGGTGGATGCGCTCGATCAACTGCGTTTTGCCCGCGCCGTTTGCGCCCAGAAGAACAATCCGCTCGCCCTGGAAGATCTTGAACGAGCCTGTTTTGAAAAGTGCTTTTCCATCCGGGGCGCAGATGACGGTATCGGCTATGGTCAGCGCCACACGGGATCGAAAGTCGCGGCTGCACAGGCGGATTTGGCCGGTTCGCTCCTTGTGCGGATCTTTGAGGGCGCTTTCGATCTCGGCGGCTCGCGCGGACAGCTGTTTCGACTTTTTTTGCGCGGAGTCGCTTCGGCTGTTGATGCCGATGT
>JAQUUS010000222.1 GCA_028693775.1 Alphaproteobacteria bacterium
GGGGACGGCGTTTTTGTCTTCCTTGTAGCGGCCGCACGAGCAGCCGTAGGCGACGGCTTGGTCTTGGAGATCGCATTCGCCGCCTTGGTCGCAGATGGGGCAATCGAGGGGGTGGTTGATGAGGAGGAATTCCATCACGACTTTGCGCGCGGTTTGGACTTTTTCCGAATTCGTGTGAACGACCATACCGTCGGCCACGGGCTGGGAGCAACTGGGGGCCAGTTTCGGCATCTTTTCGACTTCGACCAGGCACATGCGGCAGCTGCCGGGCACACTGAGCTTATCGTGATAGCAGAAATGCGGGATTTCGATGCCCGCGGCTTCGCACGCTTGCAGGACGCTTGAGCCTGCGGGAACTTCAATTTCAATTCCATCGATGGTCAATTTTGGCATGTTAGGCACCCTTCGCCCGTTTGCGGTACTGTTCAATGCGTTCGATCATCAGGGGCTTGAAGTGGCGGATGAGGCCTTGGATGGGCCAGACGGCGCCATCCGCGAAGGCACAGATCGTGCGGCCTTCGATTTGCTTTGTCAGGTCGAGCATTTGGTCGATTTCATCGACCGTCGCGTCGCCTTTCACCATGCGCATCATCATGCGCCACAGCCAGGCGATGCCCTCACGGCACGGCGTACACTGGCCGCAGCTTTCGTGCTTGTAAAACGCGCTAATGCGGGCGATCGCATAGATAATGTCCGTCGATTTGTCCATCACGATCACGCCACCGGTACCCAGAGCCGAATTGGCGTCCCGCAGGGAGTCGAAGTCCATCAGAACCGTGTCGCAAACTTCGCGCGGAATGAGAGGTGTCGATGAGCCGCCGGGGATCACCGCCAGCAGGTTATCCCATCCGCCGCGAACGCCGCCTGCGTGCTTTTCGATGAGTTCCTTGAGGGGAATGCTCATCGCTTCTTCGACGTTGCAGGGAGCATTCACATGGCCAGAGATGCAGAAGATTTTTGTGCCGCTGTTTTTCGGGCGGCCCATCCCGGCGTACCAGTCCGCGCCGCGCCGCAGGATTTCGGGCACGGAGGAGATCGTTTCGACGTTATTCACCGTCGTGGGGCATGAATAGAGCCCGGCGTTCGCGGGAAACGGGGGCTTGTTGCGGGGCTGGCCTTTTTTTCCCTCGATGCTTTCCATCAGGGCCGTTTCTTCGCCACAGACGTAGGCCCCTGCTCCGCGATGGATGAAAATATCGCAGTCCCAGCCGGAGTTCGCCGCGTTTTTGCCGAAGAGCCCGTAGGAATAGGCTTCGTCGATTGCTTGCTGGAGAATTTGCGCTTCGGCGTAGAACTCGCCGCGAATGTAGATGTAAACCGTATGCGCACAGATGGCCGAGGCCGCAATCAAGGCGCCTTCGAGCAAACGAAACGGATCGTAGCGCAGAATGTCGCGGTCTTTGCATGTTCCGGGCTCGGACTCGTCGGCGTTGATGAGGAGATAGTGCGGAACGGAGGCGTCTTTTGGCATGAACGACCATTTCATGCCAGTGGGAAACCCTGCCCCGCCGCGCCCACGAAGGCCAGATTTTTTGATTTCTTCTATAATCCACGACGGGCCTTTTTGGATAATTTCCGCCGTACGGTCAAAGACGCCACGGCGACGGGCGGCTGGGAGCTGCCAGCTTTCGAGGCCGTAGAGGTTTGTGAAGATGCGGTCTTGATCGGCTAGCATGGGATCACGCCTTTCCCTACAAGGTCGTCGGGCCGGGGGCGGGACAGGCGCCTTGGCGGTTGGTTTGGGAGCCGGGGGATGGCTTTTTGCCCGCTTTCAGGTCTTCGAGAATTTTTTCCATCGTTTCGGGGGTTAGGTCTTCGTAGTAATCGTCGTTGATCTGGACGACGGGGGCATTCGCGCAGGCGCCGAGGCATTCGACCTCGCGCAACGTGAATTTCCCGTCCGCCGTCGTTTCGTTCATATTGATGCCGAGCTTCCGCTTGCAAACGTGCACGAGTTCGTCCGAACCGCGCAGCCAGCAGGGCGTCGTCGTGCAGACTTGGATGAAGTTCTCACCAACCGGCTTGAGATTGAACATCGTGTAGAACGTCGCGACCTCGTAGACGCGGATCGGCGGCATGGCGAGGTAATCGGCGACGTAGTCCATGGCCGCTTGCGAAAGCCAGTTGCCGTTCTGGCGCTGCGCGAGGTCGAGAAGCGGGATGACGGCGCTTGCTTGGCGGCCTTCCGGGTATTTCGCGACGGTCGCTTCGGCGCGCGCAAGATTTTCGGAGGTAAAGGTGAAGTCGTGGATCTTTTCGGTCATCTGTCGATTTCCCCAAAGACGAGATCGAGGCTGCCGATGATCGCGACGATGTCGGCAAGCATGTGCCCCCTGCTCAACTCATCGGCGGATTGAAGATGCGCAAAGCCCGACGAGCGGATGTGGCACCGGTAAGGCTTGTTCGAACCATCCGAGACAAGATACACGCCAAACTCGCCCTTTGGCGCTTCGACCGCCGTATAGGTTTCGCCCGCCGGAACGTGAAATCCTTCGGAGTAAAGTTTGAAATGGTGGATCATTTCTTCCATCGACCGCTTCATATCGGCGCGGCGCGGCGGCGCGACTTTGTGATCTTCCGTCAGGACGGGGCCGTCGGGGAGCTCTTTCAGGCATTGCCGGATGATGCGCAATGATTGGCGCATTTCTTCCAATCGCACGAGATATCGCGCGAAGCAGTCGCCCGTTTTGCCGATGGGAACGTCGAATTCCATTTTATCGTAAACGTCGTAGGGCTGGGCTTTGCGCAGATCCCACGCCACGCCGGACGCCCGCAGCATCGGGCCAGAGAATCCCCATTCAAGGGCCTGTTCCTTCGTTGCCGTGCCGATGTCGACCGTACGCTGACGGAAGATGCGGTTGTTTGTCAGGAGGCCTTCGATGTCGTCGATGATTTTCGGAAAACGCTGGGCCCATATGTCTATGTCTTCGGCAAGGCATTCGGGGAGGTCTTGGTGGACGCCGCCGGGGCGGAAATAGTTCGCGTGCATGCGCGCGCCGCTCACGCGCTCGCAAAACTCCATCATGATCTCACGTTCTTCGAATCCCCAAAGCGACGGTGTGACGGCGCCCAAATCGAGCGCCGCTGTCGTTACCGCAAAAATATGGTTCATTACGCGCGTCAGTTCCGCAAAAAGAACACGCAGATACTGGCCGCGCGGTGGCGGCTTGATGCCGAGGAGTTTTTCGATCGCGAGGACGAACGCATGCTCTTCCGGCATGGGAGAGATATAATCGAGACGGTCGAAATACGGCACGGCTTGAAGGTATGTTTTGTATTCGATCAGCTTTTCCGTTCCGCGATGGAGCATGCCGATGTGCGGATCGGCACGTTCGACGACTTCGCCGTCCATTTCAAGAACCATGCGCAACACGCCGTGCGCAGCCGGATGCTGCGGCCCGAGGTTGATCGTGTAGGGCAGAATTTTTCTGCCGTCGTCGCGTTCAACCGCCGCTTCGGGAAAGGA
>JAQUUS010000005.1 GCA_028693775.1 Alphaproteobacteria bacterium
TGGCACCTCGATGTCGGCTCATCACATCCCGGGGCTGGAGAAGGTCCCAAGGGTTCGGCTGTTCGCCGATTAAAGTGGTACGTGAGCTGGGTTCAAAACGTCGTGAGACAGTTTGGTCCCTATCTGCTGTGGGTGTAGGAATATTGAGAGGAGCTGTCCCTAGTACGAGAGGACCGGGATGGACGTATCTCTGGTGGACCGGTTGTCGCGCCAGCGGCATAGCCGGGTAGCTAAAATACGGACGAGATAAACGCTGAAAGCATCTAAGCGTGAAACTTACCTCAAAACAAGTATTCCCTGAGAATCGTGATAGACCATCACGTTGATAGGCCGGATGTGGAAGAGCGGTAACGCTTGAAGCTAACCGGTACTAATAATTCGAAAGGCTTGATCCTTATCAGAAGGTTGCGGGGGTTTCCCCCCTGCTCTTTCGAGCATTTATATCTTTCTCCCTCGGGAGTAAGCATCGTCCGTCCTGATGAACTGGTGGTTCTAGCAAGGGTGCTACACCCGATCCCATCTCGAACTCGGACGTGAAAGCCTTTAGCGCCGATGGTACTGTGTCTTAAGACCCGGGAGAGTAGGTCGCTGCCAGTTCTTCTGGACGGACGATTCATCAAAAATTATCGCAAGTTCACAAAAACCCCGGTCCGCAAGGATCGGGGTTTTTTGTTGCTTGCTGCGAACCAGTGGATCGGTCAGTATTGGGGCAGTAGATTTCTTATATTTCTTTGGATTGCCCTATGACTTTTGTTTTTTATGACACGGAAACGTCCGGGCTCAATAAAGCCTTCGATCAGATTCTTCAGTTCGCGGCGATCCGTACTGATTCCGATTTTAACGAAATTGCCCGGGTTGACCTTCGTTGCAGGCTTCAGCCCCACATCATTGCCGCACCTCAGGCCCTGAAAACCACGCGCATTTCCGTCGAAAGGCTTACAGATCCGAATCTGCCTTCGCATTTCGACATGATGAGCTCCGTCAAGGATACGCTGACTTCCTGGTCGCCAGCCGTTTTTATCGGTTATAACTCGATCGAATTCGATGAGCCGATGCTCAGGCAGGCCCTTTATCAGACACTTCATCAGCCTTATCTCACGACAACCAACGGCAATACGCGCTCGGACGCCTTGATCGCAGTTCAGGCTGCCTCGGTTTTTGCGCCGGATGCTCTTGTTTTCCCGGTCAACGGGAGAAAGAAAGTTTTCAAGCTCGATAAGCTTGCGCCCGCTAATGGATTCGATCACGCGCACGCTCACGATGCGCTAGCCGATGTGGAGGCAACCGTTCATATCTGTCGTTTGATTGCGGAAAAGGCTCCCCAAGTTTGGGAAAATACGCTGAGATTCGGAAAAAAAGAAGACGTTGCCGATTTTATAAGCCGCGAGGCTGTTTTTTCGCTTACGACCGTATATGGCACCGCCTCCTCGCACCTTGTGACGTATATCGGCGGGAATCCTCACGACAAATCGGATCTCTTTGCGTTCGACTTGCGCATCGATCCGGAAAAACTTTTCGCTTTGCCCAAAAACAGCCTTAAAAAACGCCTCCATGCGTTGCCCCGGCCCATTCAACGCTTTCGAGCCAATGGATGCCCGATTCTTGAAACGGCAGACAATGCGCCAAAAAGCGCGGCGGTTTTGCACATCGGCATGGAAGAACTCGAACGGCGCGCGGGCTGGCTTAAGGCGAATCCGGACTTTTGCGCTGAGTTGATTTCGCTCTCGATAAACGCTTCGGTTGCCCAGACGCCTTCGCCTTATGTGGAGGAACGGATTTATGGGCCCTTCTATTCCAAATCCGATTTGAAGCTGATGGGCGTGTTTCATCGTGCGCCGTGGGCGCGGCGTGTGGGAATTTCAGAAAAATTTCAGGACGAACGGCTTAAGATTCTGGGACAAAGAGCGGTCTATTTCGAGAATCCGGGTCTTTTGCAGCCGGATATTAAAAATAAACTCGATGCGTTTGTGGCACGGAAAATTGGAGGCGGCAATGCAAACGCCCCGTGGCTCGACATTCCAAAAGCCATCGAAGAAATCGACAAGCTCGAAACGGAAGACAAAGAGCCCTCCGCACTTTTGGCCGATTATAAAAATTATCTTATGGAAAAACTTGGCAGCGCAAATGCGTCTTTGAGCGAAGATAACCCAAAACGCAATCCGCGCTTGAATTCGCGAGGCAACACGAGTTCCTGTTCGACGATCCGATAACGGCGATTAACGGCAAAAATCGCGGCGGATGTTGTTGTCGCACCAACGATCGTCGTATGACCGCCTGTAGGGTCTCACATAATCGTCGTCCGTCCGCCGGATGACCCGGACTTTGTCGTCGTCATCCTGATAATAGTATGTGTAGCTTCTGGTATTTTTGTCCGAATAATGATGGTGCGAGGGCAGATCGCTGTTCCTGGCGAAAACCCTGTTCTTGCCGACCTCAACATCCGATCCAACATCGCTTCCGCTTCCAATCTGAACGTTTTGGCCGAACACGTTTTCGTTATCGATGGTCACATCGGATCCGATCCACACGTCGTTTTTGAACGTGTTTTCTTTGCCGATCTTCGTATCCTCACCGATATAAACATCCGCACCGATCGTATTTTTCTTGCCGATGGTCACGCCATCGGAAATTTCGGTTCCGGAGCCAATCTTCGTATACGTTCCAATATCGACCTGATTTCCGATTATAACGCTGTCGCTTATTGTGACATGCGACGCGATATCGGCGCCGCTGCCAACGTAGACATCGTCGCCCAGCACTGAATATGAACCGATGTCGGCATAGGTTCCGATATAGCAATCGCTGCCGGTTTCAACATGGTCCCCGATGATGGCATGTGCATCGACATACGTTCCGGGACCGAAGGTCACATCATCGCCGATTTGCGCCGTCGAATCGACGTAAACCTGATTTGTGCGCGAATAGTAGTAGTAGTCCTCGTAACGATCGCTCGAATAGGTACAGTCGCGACAGCAGCAACTGGAGGGATATTGGCTTGAGCTGGCGGACGCCGGCGCTATGAAGCTTGTAAGCGCACTGCCGAACGTTCCGTAGATCGCGCCGCGCGCGAAGCTGAAGGCAAGGTCGTTTTTGTTTTTGGGACGATTGTGGACAACGCCGACAATGCCTCCCGCCGCAAATCCGAACAAATAGGCGTATGGGGAATTCGGCAATACCGTGTGGCCCGCAACTCCGGCCACCGCGCCGGATACCAGTTCGGGAAGTATCGACATTCTGTTCGATACCACCGACTTCACCGCTTCAAAGCTTCCGCGCAATGATTGGGCAAAATCGTCCGCTGCAGACGAGAAATTACGAACTGCTGTTGTCATTGTATCTCCTTGCGATGCGAATATCGTTTTGGAATTGCATCCCCAAACTCTATTCTTGAATTCAAATTAGCTTTTTTTCAAGCCCATTAGAACCTCTTTTTCGGCAAACCCGCTTTGCGCGAAAAAACATGACTTTGGTCTCGGGTTAAGCGAATTTGGATCAAAACAGAAAACTTATTCAAAATCAATAAATTGGCGTTCTATGAATCGCTCGCCATTGGTTAATTTTCGGAAGACCCGACTCTTTTTGCAGAGGCTCATGCGGGCTTTTGTGAAAGTATTTTAATCCGTTATTCTCTGCGCCAGTGCCTCACTGCGAGTATGAGTCTTATGACCGAACAGACCATCATTACCGTTCCCATATCGACCGCTGACGATATGCTGCTTTTGGGGAAAATTCTTGGAACGACGCTTTTCGATCCGCGCCTTTATCCCGAACAGGGAAATAAAGTCGTTACGCTCTACGGAAAGCATCAGGCCGGAAAAAACCGCATACTCGAAGGCGCGGAAAAAGTATGCCCGGATGACGTCATTTATATCCCTCATGACTTCGGCTACGATACTTACCCGGGCGATGCCTATATTTTCTATCCCGGCACAGGGAAAAACGTTCCGCTCCCTCCTCCGGATCTCACTCGCTCTTATGGCGCGCCCCTTATCGACAAGTCAGCGAAACCAAGCCGGATTTATTATTTTGAACATTCTCCCGTGCCTTTTGCCCCAGACATCAGCATCGTGATCTCCTGGCCCGGAGACCCCAAAAATACGTTCTATCTGGAACGCATGCATGACCAGATTGTTGTAAGCGCAAAGAAGCTTGGCCGCGAAAACGGACCGCTCAGTACGGTCGCTCTTATGCTCAAAGAGGCGAAAAACGACGTTTGCTCGTATGCCAGCGATCGTATTGTCAGAATTTCGATTCCTTCGGACATCGCGGGCAAGGACGAAGTCTTGCGCACGACCGCCCATTCCATTCACACACGCTTCGCCGCCAGACTTTGAGGCTCAATTCAAGGAGATGGTACTCTTTGCCCCGGTCTATTTATGCCGGGAACGGGAAAAGTTATCCCCATGCCGCGCACCAATTCCCTGTTTTAGCTGAACAAATACATTGGCACGACTCATGCATCTCTTACACCGGACGCGATAGGCGCGCCCGGCGATCATGGATTTTTTATGTTTACGACCAGCCTCGTTCTTCTTTCCGATCAAATGGCGCTTCAGCGCTCGGCCGATATTGTCGCCAACAATATCGCCAACAGCAGCACGACCGGATTCAAGCGTCAGGGCATTCAATTCGAAACCTATGTCAGCCGCCCTGCTCCCAAGCAAAGCACCAGCTTTGTTTTCGATCGCGCCACTTTTCGAGACACAACTCAGGGCGTTATATCCCAGACGGGCAATCCGCTCGATCTCGCCATTCAGGGCGAAGGCTATTTTCAGGTTCAAACGCCTCAGGGCGTTCAATACACTCGCAACGGCGCTTTCAGCACAGACAATCAGGGCCAGCTTGTGACTTCGACGGGATATCCCGTTCTCGGAGACGGCGGCCAGCCCATTTCGATGCCGGAAGACGTTCGCGATATAACCGTCTCCGGCGACGGCTATATCACTGCACAGACAGGCACGGGAACATCTCGCGCACAGCTCGGCAAACTCGGAGTCGTCACGTTCGATATCAACGAGGCGGTGACCCCGACGAGCGGCAGCATGCTCACAACAACGCAAGTTCCCGTTCCCGTGACAGGCAATGTGATCGTTCAGGGCGCTATCGAAAACTCGAACGTCAAGCCCGTTACCGAAATTACCAACCTGATCAAAATTCAGCGCGCCTACGAACAGGCGTCGAATATGGTCGGGCAGGAAAACGCAAGGTTAAGCAATGCCATCGACAAGCTCGCGCAGACGACGGCTTAATGAAGAAAGGACGATGAGGTAAGGAAATGAGAGCTCTCAGCATCGCCGCAACAGGCATGGAAGCCCAGCAGCTCAATGTCGAAGTCATTTCGAATAACATTTCGAACTCTTCGACATCGGGCTTTAAAGCTTCGCGCGTTGAATTCCAGGACCTGCTTTACCAGAATATTCGCACGGTGGGCTCGGCCTCCTCGGACAGCGGCACTATCGTTCCTTCAGGCTTGCAGGTCGGTCTCGGCGTCATGCCCGCCGCAACCTATCGCGTCAATACTCAGGGTAACCTGACCGTTACGAACAACACACTCGACCTCGCCATCAATGGCCGGGGCTACTTTCAGGTTCAGATGCCGGACGGTTCGACCGCTTATACGCGTTCGGGCGCGCTTCAGCTGAACTCAAGCTATCAGATCGTTACCGCTGACGGGTATTCCGTTCTTCCCGCCATCACCATTCCTCAGACCGCCACGGCCATTACCGTCAACTCAACGGGACAGGTCATCGCCACAATTCCGAGCACGTCGGGAACGTCGCAGCAAACCGCCGGGCAGTTGACACTCGCCACCTTCGCCAATCCCGTCGGCCTCGAAGCCATCGGAAACAATTTGCTCCGCCAAACGGACGCGTCAGGCACCGCTTCGACGGCCAATCCGGGCTCTTCGGGCGTCGGCACTATCGTTCAAGGATCTTTGGAAACCTCCAACGTCGATATCGTGACCGAGATTACCAACCTCATTACTGCGCAGCGCGCTTATGAAATGAACTCAAAGGTCATCAATACCGCCGATCAGATGCTGACCACCACGAACCAGATGAAGTCATAGGAAACGGCTGAACCATGAGAAAAACGACGCGTATCCTCTTTACCGCCTGGCTGGCTTTGACCGGAAGCATCGGCTCGCCAACGCCTTGCGTTGCGGATACGCCCGTTTCGTTGAAATCGGAGGTCGAGGTTTCCCGTTCCGCCGTTCGGCTCAGCGATCTGTTTTTGGGGGTTCCCGCCGCTATCGACCGCGATATCGCTCATGCGCCTCCAGCCTGCAAACCCGCCGTTTACGATATTGTCGTTTTGAGAAAGCTCAGCCAAACCTACAGGCTCGACTGGCAGGATCAAGGCGCGGCAGATCAGGCAACCGTTTCGGCTCCCTGTACTCGTATTTCGGGCGACAAAATTCGCAAGGCTGTGATCGCAAAGATGAAAGCCGATCCGGGAACGAAAAAACTTAACTTTGAGGTTTTCTTCGACAAGCCGGGGCTGGAGGCAAACGTTCCGGCAAACGACGTCACGGATTTCAGTCTCGATAACTTCACTTACAATCCGGTCAGCAAGCTCTTTCGCGCCAATCTGACCGCTCCGACTCCGCGCGGCTCCTATAGCCTGCCCGTCTATGGCCACATCGCCGTCAAGCGCTCCATTCCGGTTCTGGCTCACCGAATCGAAAGCGGTTCGCTGATCGCTCCGGGCGATCTGGACTGGCAGGATGTCTCCGATGAACGCATTACGCCAGACGTCATTACCGAACCCAGCCAGTTGATAGGCCGCGAAGCCCGGCACGACACGCCGGAAGGCCAAATCCTCCGTTCGCGCGATATCATGCCTCCGCGGCTCGTTCAACGCGGCTCGCTTGTCACCATGAAAGTCCAGACGCCTTTTATCATCATTACCACTCAGGGCAAGGCTCAGCAGGACGGCATCGAGGGAGAAACCATCCGCGTTCTTAATACTCAGAGCAACCGCATCGTTGCGGGCGTCGTTGTCGCTCCGGGAGTCGTCGAAATTCGTACCGCGCGCCAGATCGCGCTCGCAGAATAGGATTTAACATGGCAAAAAACTTCAAAGCCCTGTTCGCCCTTGCAGCCCTTCTCCTTCTTACAGGCTGCAACGCCTATGACCGCATTTCAGAGATCGGGGAACAACCGAAACTCGCCTCCATCGAAAATCCGACAAGGCGCAACGGCTACACGCCGGTCAATATGCCAATGCCCGCTCCCTCTCTTCACGAAAGACAGCCGAATTCCTTGTGGGAAACAGGCGGAAGGGCTTTCTTCCGCGACCAGCGCGCTTGCCGCGTCGGCGACATTCTGACCGTTATTGTCTCCATCGACGATCAGGCCCAGATCTCGAACGAAACCAAGCGCTCGCGCTCGAACAGCGACAGCGCAGACCTCTCTAGTTTCCTCGGGTTCGAATCCAAGCTCAGCAAAGTTCTTCCAAAGGCCGTCGATCCGACCAGCCTTGTCGATGCGTCCAGCGAAACAAGCAACGACGGCAAAGGCTCTATCGGCCGGGCAGAGCAGATCGATTTGCGCATTGCCGCGACGATCATTCAGATTCTTCCGAACGGAAATCTCGTTCTTGAAGGCAAGCAGCAGGTCAACGTCAACTATGACCAACGCGAACTCAACGTTACAGGCGTCATTCGCCCTCAGGATATCTCCGCAGACAATACCGTCACTTATGACCAGATCGCCGAGGCTCGCATCAACTATGGGGGCAAAGGCACTATCGCCGACGTTCAGCAGCCCAGATACGGCTCGCAGCTTTACGACATCCTTATGCCCTTCTGACATACCATCCGGTGTTGTTTGAAAATCTCCTTTCGGGACAACGAGTTATTGTTTCGCCTGCATCATGAAAAACAGTCGCGTTTTATCAAAAATTAACACCATAGGCTTTATGATGTTCAAATCCGTCTATATATAGGGCCTGTCTTGTATGTCTGAGGGGATCAATCTTGTCGATGTGTTGTCGGCATCTGGAGACGTTGCTTACGATTGGGACCTGGTAAATGATTCCATAACATGGTTTGGCGTCTGGAAAAATCTCTTCCCCGCCGACACTCCGCCAAAAGACTCCCAAGCCCTCTTCCATATTCTTCATCCGGACGATCTTCATATTTTTTTCAGCGGCGAAGCCAATACGCTGGATCGTCAGTTCAGGATCAAAAGCGCGAACTCCATTCTCTGGGTCCACGAACGCGGAAAATGCGAAACGAACGCCAATAAAAATCCCATCCGTCAAAAAGGCATTTGGCGCATTATCGATCAGCCCATGCGCACGCCGCTCATTTCGGAAGAGCCGCTTCGCGACAGCCTCACGGGATGCTTCAAGCGCCATGCCCTTCAGGCCCAGCTCTCCCGCATGATCGAAAACGCGAAGATGGCGCGGCGCGTCGGCGCCTACCTCGTCGTCGATGTCGACAAGATGGCCTTTGTGAATGAGGCCATTGGCGCGGAAGGCGGCGATGCCGTTCTGCGCGGCGTGGCGTCCCATCTCTCGCAGATCATTCCAACACGCGGCATTCTTGGCCGCGTCGCCGGGGATACGTTCGGCATTATTCTTCCGGATCCGCTCGGAAACGATTTACAGGTCCTTGCGGAAAGAATTATCGCCGAGTTTCAAAACTCCCCGCTGATTATCGGCAACGCGCCGCTTCACATTACCGTCTCGATCGGCGGCGTGCGCGTGCCCACCGTTGCCAAAACAGCCAACGAAGGCATGATCTTCGCGGAGCAGGCTTTGCACATGGCCCATCAACACGGCCACAATAATTTTATCGAATATATCGACAGCCCGGCCCGCGTTCAGGAAAACAGGCAGCTTTTGGAACTGGGCGAATGCATCAAACGGGCCTTCAAAAACGACGGCTTCCGCCTCGCCTATCAGCCCATTGTCAACGCACAGACTTCGGAACCCGTTTGTTACGAAGTTCTCGTTCGCATGATGGACGGCGACGGCAAGCCCGTTTCTGCGGCCTTGTTCGTTCCGACGATCGAACAAATGGGTCTGGCGGGGCAACTCGACAGGCTTGTGTTCTCATTGGCCATTCGGGATCTGGAAGAATATCCATGGATGAGCCTTGCGGTTAACGTTTCTGGCTTTACCGCTTCGCAGGCCGACTGGTCCGACTATGTCAGGCAGCTTCTGGAACCGCGCCCGGATGTCGCCAAGCGTTTGGTTGTCGAAATTACGGAAACCGCAGTTCTTGTGGATATCAGCGCCACGCGCAGGTTTATTTCGACGCTCAGAGAGTTCGGCGCACGCGTTTCTCTCGACGATTTCGGCGCAGGCTCTACCTCAATCCGCTATTTGCGCGAACTGGGCTTGTCGATCATGAAAATCGACAAGGATCTGTTGCAGGATCTGCTGACCAACAAGGAACAGCAACATCTTGTTCTGGTGCTTATCGATTTGGCTCAGGGCCTCGGCATCGAGACTGTGGCGGAGGGCATCGAAAGCGAAGAAGTCGCCTCGTGGCTTAGAAAAACCAAGGTCAATTATTTGCAGGGCTACCACTTCGGCAAGCCGACCCTCGAACGCCCCCAGAACAAGAAATAGGATCCTGCGGATCAATCCTGATCGGATTCGATCTTCTCTCCGGTCTGCTCGGCCGGTTTCAGGTCCCGTGCGACTTCGGGATCGAGAAGAATCTTCTCAATGCGCTCGGCCGTATCGAAGCTTTCGTCGGCAACGAATTTCAGCGTCGGCACATATCTTAGCGATACCGCCTTGCCTACGGCGTAACGGAAGAACCCTACCCCGTCGTTCATGGCACGGACGATTTCGGTTACGTTCTTGCCTCCCAGCGGCATGACATAGGCAGTCGCATTCTGGAGATCGGGACTGATTTTCACCTCGGTTACGGTCACCGTCGGCGACTTCAGCTCAGGCGGCCACGGCACATCGCCGCGCATCAGAAGCTGCGCCAGCGCATGCCGGACTTCCTCTCCCACTCGAAGTTGTCTTTGCGATCTCATTGACACCACCTAATCTATAACGACCTTGCGATAATACCCCGAACGCCCCCTCTTAGGCTACGCCATTGGCGGCTTTTAACCATATTCGGGACCAATTATTGCAAAAAAACGTTCGATATCTCGGATCTATTCTAGTACTTTCGAAAAATACAGCTGAACAATTTCCTCAATCCACGCCAAATTTTCGTTCCCAGGGAGAGAAATATGTCCGATTTCGCCGTCAGATTTTCCAAAAATGTCCTGAAGATATTTATTCCCGGATGGGTTTCTCATGATGACGAAATGGCCGAATTCACCGATGTCCTTCAAAAAAACGGCGCCGACGGGCTGCGCCAATATCATGCAGAACATGCAGGCTTTCCGGAATGGCCCGACTCTCAAGGCATTTCGACGGAAATGGCTGTGGCTTACGCCGGTGCGGACGTTATCGCTGCCTATGCCGAATTAGGCGGTACTTTTTCCGCCGAACAGGATCAAAACGGTTATACGTCCGCCATCTATGCCATCTTTGCTGGACCTGAAGCCATCGCCGCCTACGCCAAGGCGGGCGGCCCCTTCCCCAAGCTTCAAGACAACGAAGGCATGACTTTGGGCATGCACGTCGCCATGCGCGGCGTCGCTCACATCAGGGCTTATACCGCCGCCGGAAACACCTTCGGCCTGGAGGTCGACAAGGACGGCATGACCGCCGGTATGTATGCCGCCATGCGCGGCGCGGAGGCCATCGAGGCCTTTTCGGCGGGCGGCGGCATTTTTACGACTCAAAGAGACAAAAAATATCATGTGACCGCAGCCATGTTCGCATCGCAGCAAGGCCCGGACGCCATCAAGGCCTATGCCAAGGCGGGCGGCATCTTTACGCATCAGAAGGACGTCTTCGGCAACACGGTTGTCGAACGCATTCCGGATATCAAGCTCGGTTCGCAGTCGGCCATGGACTCCCTCGACGCCCTCGAAACCGCCCTCATCTCCCAGCGCAACAGAGGCATCAGGACACGGCTCGAGCTTTTTGAGCGCGTCACCAAGGCGCGCCGTCAGGTTCTCCTGAACAACGCCTATAAAAAAGCCGCAAGGGAAATCACGACACGCTACAATCTTTGGGAAAAAGACGAGGCTGCGATCATCAAGATCCTCGAAGAGACAATTCCCTACAGGGACGGCGTTCCGATCGTCGATCACAAGCGCAAACCGCGCTCCTCTCTGGGATACGGTTCGCTGACCCAAGAATAAGCCTGCGGCCTTTTACAGCCCGAGCATGATGTCCATGTTTTGCACGGCGGCACCGGACGCACCTTTGCCCAGATTGTCGAGACACGCGGTCAGGATGACGATGTTCTTTTCCTCGTTGGCGATCACGCGCAATTGCAGATTGTTCGTTTCGTTCTGCGTCAGCGGTGTCAGGACATAAGTTTTATCCAGATTGTCCTGAAGAGGCTCGACCTTGACGAACGTTTGCCCGGCGTATCGCTCGGACAGAATACGGTGCACCTCCTGCGCATTCGCTTTTTTGCCCGTGAGCGCATTGAGCTCGTTGAGACGCAGGGGAAGAGTCACAAGCATGCCTCTGTAGATGTCGCAGCTATAGGACGGCAGGAAGATCGGCTCTTGAGTCAGGCCGCCGTGAACCCTCATTTCGGGCAGATGCTTGTGATGCTGGTCGATCCCATAGAGGCAATACGGTCCGATACGATCGTTGGGAACGCCACTGTCGCGGAGCTTGATGATTTCGTTTCCGCCGCCGGAATATCCCGATACGGCAAAGACTGTCAGGCCATAGGAAGCCGGAACGATCCCGGCGTCGGTCAAGGGGCGGATCATCGATATCGCGCCCGTCGGATAGCAGCCCGGGTTTGCAACACGCTTGGCTTCGCGGATTTTTTGAGCCTGGTCTTTCGTCATTTCGGGAAAGCCGTAGACCCAGCCCTCCGATGTACGATGCGCCGTGCTCGCGTCGAGCACTCGCACATCCGCGTTTTCGATGTACGAAACGGCTTCGCGCGCGGCGGCGTCGGGCAGACATAAAATCGTAAGGTCGCAGGCGTTCAAATATTTTTTACGCTCGGCCGGGTCTTTGCGCTTTTCGGGAGCGATGCTCACGATCTCGATATCCGTGCGGCCTTCGAGACGTTTGCGAATTTCAAGGCCGGTCGTGCCGGATTCACCGTCGATATATATCCTTGGCTTGGCCATTTTAATCTCCAACGTTATCCGGTTTAAGAACGCCTTGTAACTGGTTGACCGCTCGGAGAGATTTCTGTGCGGGGCAAGGCAGGCTCCGGGTTTCCGGCTCATACGCCCTTTCCCGGGTGAAAAACAATCCCTTTCTCATGTAGCAAAATAAAAGTTATCCACAATGGCTTGTTTTTGTTCTGGGATTGCAACGATAGCTCAAAGAAACGCGTTTAGAGCCTCTAAACAGCCTCTTTTCGGCCGATTCGTGACAACTTTGCCGCTGATTCGCAAAAACGCCCCCTGAAAAGTATCCTGATTCGCCCTGAATCCCGTTTTTAGCCCCTCAAAAACCATAAAAGTTCCCGGAATCGAGGCTCAATCGGTCTGATTCGACCTCTTCACATCCATTTTTGAGGGGCTATACGACCGATTCGATCACGGAAAGATCCGATTCGCGCATCCTCAGCCATCGGCCCTGCTCAGGTCGTCCAGCACGGGTTTTATTACGTCAAATATGCCCGCCCAATCGTCCTTGTCCTTGGCAATCAGCAGGCCGCTTGTGCCGTTTCGCATGTCATAGGGCTTGCCAAGAAAATCCGCAGAATATCCTTCCGCTTCAGCCTGAAGAAAAAGGCCGGGAACGTGATCCCACGGCTTCGACAGCCTGTAGAGCAGATGCGTGGCACGGGGCGCTTTGCTGTCGGCGAACAAAACATCCCCGGTAAAAAGCCGCGCGTAGTCAAACGCCGCAGCGGAACCAATGGCCAACGCAGGCAAAGCGGCGATCACGGCGGCTGCCTCGGGCTTGTTCAGGATACTGCGGAGCCTCGATCCGAGGATGACCAGACTTGGCATGGCGGGATCGCGGGCGGCAAGACGCATTTTGTTACCTTGAAGCCAGACGCCGCTTCCGCGCTCAGCCGATAACGTATGACCCGTGTTCGGGTCGTGAATCCATGCCGCAACCGTTTCCCGGCGATGAACCTGCGCAACCATAACGCCGAACTCGCGCCGGCCTTCGATGAAGTTTCGCGTTCCGTCGATGGGGTCAATGACCCAGATATCGTCTTCGGTGCCAAAACGCCCGAGAATTCCCGGATTCTGCGCGCAGCATTCCTCACCGACCACGGAACTTCCCGGCAATGTGTCTTGCAAGCGCGCGATCAGGCTTTCCTCGGCAGCTTTATCGGCCACCGTGACGGGATCTCCGACGCCTTTCATCTGGATGTCGCCGCTTTGCAATTTGCGAAAGCGGGGCATGATTTCCGTTGCGGCGACTTCTTCTATGATTTTTTGTACGGCGACCGGATCCACTGACTTCATGCAACACCTTCTTCTCGGCATTTTCTCGATGCGATTATCTTTTTGGGATCAAAACGCGACAAAATCCAGATTTTTTTACTTGGACCTTCGAAACTTGCTTTCGAAGCGGCCAAAATCTGCTGGATCAAGTTCGACCTTCAGGTGCGCCTGGGTCTTTGTGTCACGGCGCTTGACGATTCTGCCGCGCGCATGAAGCCATGAAAGCCCCGCGCCATCGGCTATGTCGAGGACGATGTCGTAAATCCGGCGCCGCACGGATAAACGCGCATCGATCAATTCGAGAAGACGCGGAATGCCTTCTCCCGTCAACGCGGAAACGCACGCCATTCCTCCCGCGGCCTCGGGACGCACACCCTCCAACGCGACGCCGCGCTTTGTTTCGGCGGATATTTTTGCCGAGTGCTTGGCAAGGCGCGCGCGCTCCTCAACCGGCATAACGTCAATTTTGTTCTGGACTTCGATCAGCCTTTCATCGGTCGCCGCTATGCCAAGATCCGACAGGACGCTCAGAACCGCGTCGCGCTGGGCTTTGGTGTCGAAATGCGATATGTCACGGACGTGCAGAATAACGTCGGCGAACATGACTTCTTCGAGCGTGGCGCGAAACGCTTCGATCAAATGCGTCGGCAGATCGGAGATGAAACCGACCGTATCGGACAAAACAACCTCACGGCCTCCGGGCAGCTTGATGCCCCGCATGGTCGGATCGAGTGTGGCGAACAGCATGTTTTTGACAAGCACGTCCGCTCCGGTCAGGCGGTTGAAGAGCGTCGATTTTCCGGCGTTGGTATAGCCTACGAGCGCAACGGTCGGCTTCTCCGCCCTTTGGCGGGCTTCGCGCTGGAGGCCGCGCATGCGGCGCACTTGCTCAAGATCCTGCTTGATGCGGGCGATGCGGTCTGTGATCAGGCGACGGTCAACTTCCAACTGGGATTCGCCAGGGCCACCCATAAATCCGAAACCGCCCCTTTGCCGTTCGAGGTGGGTCCATGAGCGGACAAGGCGGGATTTTTGATAGTCAAGCGCGGCAAGCTCGACTTGCAGCTTTCCTTCGCGGGTCCGGGCCCGGTCGCCAAAAATTTCAAGGATCAGGCCTTCGCGGTCGATGACCTTGCATTTAAGGCCTTGTTCGAGATTGCGCTGCTGAACGGGCGAGAGCGCATGGTTCACAATCACAACGACTATATGGTGTTCGCGCACAAGCTCGGCGCACTGCTCGACCTGCCCGCTTCCCAGTAGAGTCGCCGGTACCGTTCTCGCCAAAAAAAGCGTTGCGGCATGGACGACGTTAAGGTCGATGGCGCGGGCCAACCCGACCGCTTCGTCGAGCGCGCCGTCGTCCGCCATGCGGGCCTTGTCGGATTTCAATACGGGATTCAGCACCATTGCGCGTTCGCCGTGCCGAATACCCGATATATCAGTGAAAGCTTCTGTCACCTGTCGCGGTCTTCGTTGATTTCGGAAGGAGCACTTTGCTCGTCTTCGATCAGCGATATTTTAGCATGAGGCATGATGGTTGAGATAGCGTGTTTATACACCAGCTGCTCATGCGCTTCGCGGCGCAGCAAGACGGTCATATCGTTAAACGCCGTGATAACACCTTGCAGCTTGACACCGTTGACGAGGAAAATGGTCGCCGGCCCTTTATGCTTGCACAGATGGCTCAGAAACTCGTCCTGAAGATTTTCTTTGAGATTACCCATGATTCATCCCTTTTTTTACCGACTACATGCTCCCTTTTTTGTGAACGATCAATAGATTAAGAAGCTATTTCCTTTAATTTTTCAAGCACGGCCGCGCAATCGCGGAAAAACATGTCCACGCCAAGCTCCTCGGCGTCCTCACGCGTGCCGATCAGGATCGGTTTGCACTTGGCGTTTCGCGCACAGGCGATATCCGTGATGCTGTCGCCGATGAACCAGATGTCGGAGCCCCCTTCCATGCCCACCTGCATCAACGCATGGTCGGCGTGTTCGCGCGCGGGCTTGTCATAGGGTGCGTCGTGCGCCCCGACCAGCGCCGCGAAATATTTGTTCCATTCGAGGTGCACCGCCTCGATCCTGAGCTGCTCGCCCGATTTGTTGCTGACGACAACCGCCGGAATTTCCTTGCTTTGCAGCCATTCCAGAAGCTCCGTCGCGCCGTTGGCCTTGTTGATGCCCATGCGCTGCCGGACTTTTGCGAAATAGTCGTAATATTCAACCCAGGCTTCCTGCCATTTGTCGCCAAACCAGTCGGGAAACGCTTCGCGCGCAGAGCGCGTGCAATTGGCCATGATTTCGTCGCGATTCCATGTGGTGAGGCCATAACGGGCGCGCGCGTAGTTGATGGCCTCGGCAATGGCGCCCCAACTGTCGACAAGGGTGTTGTCCCAATCGAAAATAACGGCGCGAGGCAATGCTTTTGTCATTAATTTATATTTTCGGATACAATCGGATGGTTTTCGTTGCTGTTGCCGTGCACGCCGAGCAATTTCAGCTTACGGTGCAAAGCCGACCGCTCCATGCCGATAAAGCCCGCCGTTCGCGAAATATTGCCGCCAAAACGCGTGACCTGCGCAAGGAGATATTCGCGTTCGAACATTTCGCGCGCATCGCGCAACGGAAGCTTCATGATCTCGCCGCCCTTCTCCCACCGCAAAACGCCGGGAGCGCTCGAGGTGATTTCGGGCGGAAGCATGTCGGCCCGGATCGGATCGGCCGGATTGCCTTGCGCCATGATCAACAGCCATTCCATCG
>JAQUUS010000223.1 GCA_028693775.1 Alphaproteobacteria bacterium
GTTAAGGACGAAAATGTCATCGTCACGGCCGAAACGACGCGTCAAGGAATATAACGACGCCCACAAATCCGTGTCCGCTTTACCGTCAGTGTAGGAAAATCCGGAGCCCCAGCAGAGCGAATTCGCGACAATGGATTTCAAACCTTCGGTTTTACCGGCGCCCGTCGTCCCGATATAGAAGATATGCGTACGAGCGTCGTTGTTCGTTAGCCACAACTCACGACCGTTTTGATCGTCATCTTTATCGTCAACGTTGCCAACGTAAAGAATGCCGTCTCCGATGCCCGGTTTTGGTGAATTATGGGGATCGCGGATTTTCGCATAACGCGGGATTTTGAACGGCAGGGAAAACGATTTGCCAAAAACCCAACGAAAATACATGTAAAAAGGAACGGCGAGCAGATCGGCAAAACCGCGAAGGGAAGCGTCGGCATAAAACAGAGCAGCAGCCGACAAAACGGCAACAGCCCCGTATATATGGGGCATGGATATGTAGTTACCGACGCGCTCCGAAGCCGGACGCACGTCGCGAAACATGTCGCGTTGTCTGGTTTGGTGCTTTTGAAGAATAATAGGCATAAATGCCCCATCCCTTCCTTACGAGCCTATCCCGCCCCGCCTTAGGCGTTTGAAGTCTAACTGAAATTAGGGTGAAAGTCTTGCTCATCCGACGTTATTTTTTAGTTAATACTTCATAGGACGATGGCACCCTTTCATCTTTTTTTAATTTTAAAATGACTAGAGGATTAGATGCGCCTTTGCGGAGATCCTGACCGACCATGAAAGCAGACGATTTATACGCCGTGCAAAACATCATCGAAGAGGTCGCCGCAACTGAGATCATGCCGCGTTTTCGCAAGCTGGAACAAGGCGATATTGAGATGAAGGGGGTCGATGACCCCGTGACGGTCGCAGATAAAGCCGCCGAAGAAGCCCTGATCGCACGCCTTCAGGATTTACTCCCCGGAAGCGTCGTTGTCGGCGAAGAGTGTTGTGCCCAAAACCCCTCTATTCTTTCGAATTTCGAGGGGAAAGATGATGTATGGGTTATTGATCCTATTGACGGAACACGGAATTTTATCGAGGGCCGCCGCGAATTTGGGGTCATGGTTGCCCATGTGCGCCGAAAGGAAACGGTCGCCGCTTGGATCCACGACCCCAACACGGAACATACCCTTGCCGGAGAACGTGGCAGCGGCGTGTGGCTTCAAGGCAGTCGCATGCATCTTGCAGCCCACGATGCCTCTACGCCGCGCCTTGTCATCCTTGGATCAAGATTGCGAAGCATTTTGACAAATCCGCATGCGACCCCTGTCATCGCCGCCCTGCCCGCCTTGGCCATCGGCTCGGCTGCGGCTTACGATTATGCAAGGCTTTTCGTCGGAGACGTTTGTTTTGCAAATAGCACCGCACCGCGGGCTTCTTGGTTGCTTTATCGCATGTCAAAACCTTGGGATCATGTTCCGGGCCTGTTTTTACAAAACGAGGCAAACGGGTATTCCGCAGATTTTTTCGGCAATCCCTATGACATGCAAAACGGCAAGACAGGGCTTCTTTTGGCGGCAGATAAGGACGCATGGTCGGGCGTTTACAATACAATTCGGCCTGTGTTGCGTGACTTGGCCGTTGCCGACGCTTAGCTGCCTCGAATCGACCGTGACAGGAACGAATCAAGCGACTCAGTAGTGAGTTTTCGAGATTTATGGCCTGAATCGGGGTGAATAACCCTGTTATTTCCTAGAATCGGGGCTCTTTGTTGGGTCGTTTTTGCGAATCACCTATCTGGACGCGCGAATCAGGAGGAAATTCGGCATGTTTTATGCTTGAAAAGCGTTTACTCGATGCATCGTTACAATACCAAAACAAAAACAACCCCTTGTGGATAACTTTTCCCCTTCTACTAAAAAAAGAGGTTGCATTCCTGTTTCAAAAGGTCTTATGAGGCGGATTAGTTTGCTGCGAATCCTGCGCAAAAACAGAATCTTTTAATTTCATCTGGTTACACGGCGATCTTACACCAGAACATTCGGAGGCGAAAATGCCCAAGCCCAAGATATTCATTGACGGAGAATCCGGCACGACGGGCCTTGAAATCCTCAAAAAAATGGAATCCCGCACGGATATCGAACTTCTTCGCATCGACCCGGAAAAACGCAAGGACGCACGCGAACGCAGCAGGCTTCTGAATGCCTGCGACCTCGCCGTTTTGTGCCTTCCTGACGATGCGGCGCGGGAAGCCGTTACCATGATCGAAAATCCTGCCGTGCGCGTTCTGGACGCCAGCACGGCGCACCGCACCCTAGAGGGATGGACGTATGGGTTTCCCGAGCTGACGAAAGACCATGCGTCAAAGATTAAGGCCTCAAAGCGTGTCGCAAACCCTGGATGCTATCCGACAGGGGTCATTGGGCTATTGCGCCCTCTGGTTGACGCGGGGATCGTCCCGGCTTCTACCGGCATCACGGCCACGGCTATCTCCGGGTATTCGGGCGGCGGAAAAGAACTGATCGGCCTCTGCGAAAGCGGCGCACCCCATGACCGTGTGGGCCCATTTTGCCTTTACGGCATCGACCAAAATCATAAGCACCTTCCCGAAATGCAGGTTCACTCTGGCCTGGCGAAATCCCCGATCTTCCTTCCTTCCTACAGCAGCACATTTTATCGGGGCATGCTCATTACCATCGCCCTGCGTCTTGACGAGTTGAACGCCCAGTCCGGCAAGGCTGCGAACGCCGAAGCCGTGCACAAGGCTCTGGCCGACCGTTATGAAGGCCAAAAGTACGTTAAAGTTGAGCCCCTTCGTCTTGGAAAACTTGAGAAAACGTACATCCTGACGCCCCTGCCCCAGAATGAGACCAACAATTTGCAGCTCCGCGTTTTTGGCAATGAGGAAAAGGGCGTTGTGATTTTGACCGCTTGTCTCGACAACCTGGGCAAGGGCGCTTCCGGCGCGGCGATCCAGAACGCGGAGATCATGCTGGGGTTGGCGTAATTTAGACAAGAGAAGGCCTTTACGTCACCAACAGCGCCAACCTTCCGGATGTCCTGAGGTCACTTCGGATGCCGAAGCGTCGTTCCTCTCCGAGCGCCCGGCTTTCTGGCGGAAAGAGCTGGGGCTTTGCGGAGGGAATGGCGGCGGGCAGACACTGCGGGCTTGGGCATTGGGGCGCTTTTTGCCCTGATGAGGCGAACGTTTTTCTTGGAAGCAGGCTTGGCCTCGACAGACGGGTCAAATACCAGCGTCAAAGACTTGAGCCCGGAACGCCATGCGGACAAAGTTTCCTCGGCACCGCGCTCGGCGCCTTGCTTAACGGGCAAGCGAACGCGCAATCCCGTGTCGCCAGAAATGAAGCTTTGAACCGCAGCCGCCATGCGCCGACGCGCGTCTGCAGAAACTTCATCGCCACAGGCAAATAACGGCCGATGCCCTAAAGGCAAGGTCTTTGCGTTGCGCGCG
>JAQUUS010000224.1 GCA_028693775.1 Alphaproteobacteria bacterium
GCTTTATCATGGACGCAGCGACAAGTTGATGACCGTCAACAATGCCGTTCTGTTTTTGGCGCGCGACCGTGAGCTCGCAGAGGACGCTTATGCGGGCGACATTATGGGGATTCCCAATCATGGGACCTTGCGCATCGGCGATACGCTGACCGAGGGAGAGAAAATTCGCTTTCTGGGCGTTCCGAGCTTCGCGCCGGAGCTTTTGCAGCGCGTGCATATTTCGGATCCGCTCAAGGTCAAGCATATGCGGCGCGCGCTCGAGCATTTCGCGGAAGAGGGCGCTTCGCAGGTTTTCAAGCCCTTGTCCGGGTCGGATTGGGTTGTCGGCGTTGTCGGGCCTTTGCAGTTCGAGGTTTTGGCTGCGCGGATCGGCGCGGAATATGGGCTTGAGGCCAAGTTCGAGGATGCGGGCGTTTCGGCCGCACGCTGGATCGAATGCCCGGATCCGGTTGTGTTGAAGGCCTTTACCGACGCTAATCGGTCCAGCCTTGCCGAGGATCATGATGGCGCGCTCGTTTTTCTGGCGCGGAATGCCTGGCATCTTAACCGGACTCAGGATGAGAACTCCAAGATCGTTTTCCTGAAAACGCGCGAGCAGAACAAGTTGCCTGCCTAGGGCGCCTCTTTCGCGCCGTTCTTATCCATTTTGTTCGACTTTTTTGCCTCCTGCGGCCCTGTTTTTCGAATCATGGTTAATGCAAGGATTTTTTTGCCGGTTGCCCTGCGGCTTACATGTTAGGATCGGTCGGTGGAATATATTTAAATCATTACCGTCTGGCATTTTCAAACGGCTTTTTGAGACACTTATGACCCCGCAGGGATACATATCTTTTGAGATCGATCCGGATAAGTACGACAAAACCATTCAGGAGCTTGTGTCGAGGACGACGCAGCTTTGCGCTTCGACCCCGGACGCTGAGACGGTTGCGGCGTGGCGGGCTTTTTACGTCGCGGCTCTTTCCAAAGGCGTTGCCCTCGCTCTTTTGCCCCGGCAAATCGCCGGAAAATCCGTAGAGGATATTCTCGACGCCGCGCGCTGGCTTCCGGACAAGGAAGGCAGGAGCTGGATTTCGGGATTTTCGGGCCTGACGCCCGAAGACAGAAAGGCTTTTTCGGAAGCGGGCGAAAGACGAAAGCCCAAGGTTCGTTGGGAAGCTTTTTTCAAAAACGGGCAGACGGATATCGTTTTGCCCCTCGTTCCGGATGCGCAGTCGTATGCAGACCGTATTGCCGCGTTTATTCGGCGCCACAACGAAGACGCGATAAAAAATTTTTCGGAGGAGAGGGCTCTCGATCTTGCCCTCAAACGCGACAGACCAAGGGCGGGCTCGGGCATCGACCAACTTCTGATCCGGCGCGATCCGGTCAATCCTTCGCAGATTCAGGTGTGCAAGCCGGACCTTCGCGACGGGACCGTTGGGGCGCCCAACGACTGGAAGCCGGGAGGGCCGAAACTCGGACGGTATCTGGAGAGTTGTAACGAGTGGGCTCTCGCCGACGTTTTTCATGCGGAAACGGGCGGGCGCAAAAACGATATGCCTGTTTCTGCGGCTGCGGATTTCGTCGATATGGCTCATGGCCATCCTGTCGATGCCGACAGCCTTGGGTTGGGGCGCTTGCGGCTTGTGATTACAAACGATCCTCAGAAAATCGGAGAAATGTCGACCGGGCAGAGGTGGACAACCTGCATGGTCAAGGATGGACCTTGTTTCGATCAGACTTTGGCCGATATCGAAGCGGGCGTTTTGGCCGCGTTTGTCGTTGATGTGGACGATCCTCAGGCGCGCTATCCTTTGATGCGCGTTTTGATCAAGCCCTTTTGGACGGAGAAAACGGCTTGCGACGCCATTTTCGTTCCGGCCAAGATCTACGGCGGCGACGGGCCCGAAAACTCGCGCACATGCGATGCTCTCGAACGGACCCTCGCGCGGTTCGTTGCGCTTCAGAACGCGAACAAGTCTGGATTCTTCGTTATGGATCCGCGATTGTATGTCGACAGTCAGGTTCAACTCGTTTGCCTCGAAAAGCAATGGGCCCACGACGGCATTGTGGAGAGCATGGAGCGTTATCAGCGCTGCTCCCTGAAGGACTGGCTTTTCGAACTGGCTGCGACCGGGGTGTCGGACGACAAGGCGTTGCGAAAGCGAAAGAGCTTGAAGAACAGTATTGCTCTTGTTTTCGATGCGGACGATTCCGTGCACGGGTTGCCGAGAAAGTTTTACAGGGAGGTTTCGAAAACTTTCGTCGGCGCCATTCCTCAACCTTTGGAGATTCTGGAGGCCGCTAGGGACGGCGTTTTTATAAACAGAAAGGCTGCGTTCGGCGCTCTGAAAAAGGGCGATCTGCCTTTGTGGGCGGAGCTTTCAAAAAACTGGGAGCCGGACGTCCGGTATTTGGCTGCCTATGCCGCTCTTGCTTCGTCGAAGCCAGGCGACGGCTCGCCTCTTGCCGCCCTATCTTCGGCCTACGGCGCGGAGATGAAGGACCTTCTGGACAGGGCTGCGAAGACGGCTTCTATCCGTAAAAATCCTTCGCGCCTCAATGCCTCGCTCATTGAGCGGCTCGGCGAACTCGCGTCGATGGCCGGGGAATATGACGGCGTCGTCGATGCCGGACTCGTCGAACGCGTGAGCCTTGTCTCTCGCGCGGATGTCAGTTTCGGCGTGCGCGAGGCGGCCTCAAGGACCCTCTCTTCGCTTCTTGTTCCCCGGCCGGATCTTGTTTCGGCGGCCCGTTCGGATTCGTTGGCGGGCAGGGCCAGACGCGCGCTGGAACGCGGTGTTCATCGGTTCGTTTTTCGCTGAACCGGACGGGCTCAGACTATGGCCGCGATGCTTCTCAATTGCAGCATCAGCTCAATCGCCGAATGCGGCGCCCTTTGCTTGATGAGCGTTCCTACCTTGTTGCGGAGGCTTTCGTAGCAACTCCGGATTTTGGATTCGCATTCGTCTTCGTTCAGGGCTGCTAGCGGATCGCCGACCGGCCAATGAACACGCACCGGGTCTCCGGGCCATGCGGGGCAATGCTGCTGCGCTTCTTCCGATAGCGTGACGATGATGTCTACAAGGATCGAACGCGGAGATTCAAAAAAGTCGATCCAGCTTTTCGGAGTTAGCCCGCCGGTGAAGATTGCGTTGTCTCCCAATATTCTCAGGGCTCGCGGAGACGCTTTGGCTAGTGGCGCATATCCTGCGCTGAAGGCCACAAAACGGTCTTCGCCAAGGTGCCTGAGCAGCGCTTCGGCCATGAGCCCACGCGCCGCGTTGCCCGTGGAAAGAAAAAGTACCGCTGTGGGCCTTGGATTCATGCTTTCTTCATTTTTTTCGGGAGGTCGAATCGAGGCTTCACTTTAGAAGCTGGGGATTCCTGCGGTCAACCAGTGCCGGTATTTATTTTTTTTTCGTTGCATGAAAGACTCACTTTTATCGAACAGGAAGGTCCG
>JAQUUS010000225.1 GCA_028693775.1 Alphaproteobacteria bacterium
TCTGCTTTCCCCCATTGCATGGGCCGGATTCCTACCTATATTACCTTTCGTAGAAGAAGGGGGCTTAATGCCCATGCCTTTGATCTGAAAGGAAATTGTACCAATGGCAAAAGTTATAGGCATCGACCTCGGCACCACGAACTCTTGCGTGGCCGTGATGGAAGGCACCAACACGACGGTTATCCACAACTCGGAAGGGTCGAACACGACTCCGTCGATCGTTGCGTTTACGAACTCCGGCGAGCGGTTGGTGGGACAGTCCGCCAAGCGTCAGGCCGTGACCAATCCCTCCAATACTCTTTTTGCGATCAAGCGCCTTATCGGCCGCCGATTCGACGATCCGATGGTCCAGAAGGACATCGATCTCATGCCCTACAAGATCGTCAAGAACACCAATGGCGATGCCTGGGTCGATGTGGGCGACAAGAATTACAGCCCTTCCGAAATCTCCGCGTTTATTCTCATAAAGATGAAGGAAACCGCAGAGGCTTATCTGGGCGACAAGGTTACGCAGGCCGTTATTACGGTTCCGGCCTATTTCAACGACAGCCAGCGTCAGGCGACCAAGGATGCGGGCAAGATCGCGGGCCTTGAGGTTTTGCGTATCATCAACGAGCCGACGGCGGCGGCGCTCGCCTATGGCATGGAAAAGAAGAAATCCGGCACGGTCGCCATTTACGATCTTGGCGGCGGCACGTTCGACGTGTCGATCCTTGAGATCGGCGACGGCGTTTTCGAAGTGAAGTCCACGAACGGCGATACGTTTTTGGGCGGCGAAGATTTCGATGCGCGCATCATGGATTTCCTTGCCGACGAATTCAAACGCGAGCAGGGCATCGATTTGCGCTCCGACAAGCTTGCTTTGCAGCGTCTCAAGGAAGCGGCTGAAAAGGCGAAGATCGAATTGTCGTCTTCCGTTCAGACGGAAGTCAACTTGCCGTTCATCACGGCGGATCAGACGGGGCCGAAGCATTTGTCGGTTAAGCTGACGCGCGCCAAGCTCGAATCCCTCGTTGACGATTTGCTTCAGAAGACCATCGAACCCTGCCGCCGCGCCATGAAGGATGCGGGCGTCAAGGCTTCCGATATCAATGAGGTCATTCTTGTGGGCGGCATGACGCGCATGCCCAAGGTGATCGAGATCGTGAAGGACTTTTTCGGGCGCGAGCCGCATCGCGGCGTGAACCCGGATGAAGTCGTGGCCGTGGGCGCTGCCATTCAGGCGGGCGTTTTGAAGGGCGACGTCAAGGACGTCCTGCTTCTCGACGTGACGCCTCTTTCGCTCGGTATTGAGACGCTGGGCGGCGTGTTTACGCGCCTTATCGATCGAAATACGACGATCCCTACCAAGAAGAGTCAAGTGTTCTCGACGGCCGAGGACAATCAGAACGCGGTGACCATTCGCGTGTTCCAGGGCGAACGTGAAATGGCTGCCGATAACAAGATGCTCGGGCAGTTCGATCTTGTGGGCATTCCGCCTGCGCCGCGCGGCATTCCGCAGGTCGAGGTCACTTTCGACATTGACGCAAACGGCATCGTTAGCGTGACCGCCAAGGACAAGGCCACCAACAAGGAACAGCAGATCCGCATTCAGGCTTCGGGCGGGCTCAGCGATACCGATATCGATCGTATGGTCAAGGAAGCCGAGGCCAATGCCGCCGAGGACAAAAAACGCCGCGAGGCGGTCGATGCCCGCAATCAGGCGGACGGCTTGATCCACCAGACGGAAAAGACTCTGAAGGATCTTGGGGAAAAAGTTTCCCCGGCTGACAGGGCTGCTGCAGAAAGCGCTATGTCGGATTTGAAGAGCATTCTCGACAATGGAGATGCTTCCCAGATCAAGACAAAGAGCGAGGCTTTGATGCAGATTTCGATGAAAATCGGAGAGCAGCTCTACAAGGCCCAGCCCGAAGGCGCTGCGCCGGGGGCCGTCCCGGAAGCCGAGGCCAAGGCTGAGGAACCGGGCGTTGTGGATGCCGAATTCAGCGAGGTTAAGGACGACAAGAAATAAGTCGTAAACGAACGTCAAGCAAAGAAGGCAGGCTGAAAAGCCTGCCTTCTTTTTTTATGCGTACGGTTTGGCCGTTTGGAGTGTCAGGCCGGAAAGCTTGCATTTGAGCAGCTCTCTTGTGAGCTTGGGCGAACGGCGCTCTTCGTGAGGAATGAAGCTAAAGCCCTGATTCGTTCCTGTTCATTTGATGGTATAGGGGTAAGGCCTTTTTTCGTTCCTTGATGGGGGCGTCGTTGGCTTCGAAGGAACTTTCGGAGGAGCTGCCGGAGGAGTGGGCGTATAGTCGTTTAACCAGTATTGCAAACGGCTCATCCGGCCTTTTATGGTGTCTCCGGAAAATGAACCGTTTCCGAGCGTATGGCCGTGGCTATGCGCCCAGTCTTCAATTTTGCGCAGGCGGCCTTTGGGGGTATCTCCGGAAAACGTGCCGTCGTTATGCGGCTCATAGCCTTTGCGTTTAGCCTGACCCTCCAGATGATTCAGCGTTGAGCTGTCGCCGTTTGTAAATTCATATGGCGACGGTTTCCCTTCGCAAGTTCTCTTTTGCATGACGAATGCTCCTGAATATAAAGTTCTCTAAATATAAGAAGATAGTATCTATTCGGGGTCGCTGTTGTCTATGACCTTTTTAGTATCAATTATAGTTAAGGGGGAACGGGATCGTTAGATAAGTTCCAGATTCTTCGGTTTGGCCTGGCGTTCGCGGAGCTCCCTTACGCAGTTGACGTAAAGATTTCCTGCGGCCAAGGCCATTATCGTTCTGTTGGTATATTCGGAGTTTATATACGTTTGATAGCATTCGAGCGCCGCAGCCTGCATTTCTTTCAGGGTGAGGAGGATCTCTTCATTGCTTTTCTCGAGGGGGATTTCCGCCGCGGGTTTCGGCTTTTCATCGGCCAAGACAATTTGCGGGGGAGACTCGGTTTCCGTAACGGCCTGAGGGGGGGCGTAATTCTTGGGGCGCCATGTCATGGTGATTTTCCTTTTGCTCCGGCCTGGATTGTTTTCTTTCGCCGCTTTTTGGCGGACGGGTGCCGTTTGGCCGGGTTTTGTTTTAAAATCCGATTTTTAGAAAACGTCATTTCCAATAATGAACCGGGAAAATTATAGACAATGCAGGCGCGTTAGGCACGCGGAAATTTTATCGAAAGACGCATCAGGACAGGGAAAAGGGCGTTTTTAAAGGTTAATCGCGGGCGGACGCGTCATTTTGGGACGGGTTTTTGGGATTCGCGCTTGGGTTTGAACCATGTGAAGAAGCGGGCGAAAGAGCGCGAGAACGACGACAGGACATAGAGAAACAGCAGGAGCTCAAGATAATCCCGCTCGGGCTCGTTTTGCTTTTTCCGGCTTCGGTTGAACCAGAATTCTTCGTCATGCTCCATCCGTTCGCGCAAGGCTTCGCGTTTGAGCTTGGCTTCGAGCGCG
>JAQUUS010000226.1:0-1126 GCA_028693775.1 Alphaproteobacteria bacterium
GTGGTCGATGCCAAGGATCGGCAATTCCTTGATCCCCGCCTCCTGAAGCTTCTCAAGCGCGTCGACCGTGATTTCGTCGCCCGCTTCGAACAGGACTTCGCCCGTCTTTTCGTCGATGAGGTCGGTCGCGAGGTAACGCCCGATCAGCGCGTCTTCCTGTACCAGAATGTCCTTCACGCCGGATTCCGTGAGCTTCGTCAGGATGCGCGGAGTCAGCTTGTTGCCCGCTTCGACCAGAACCTTTCCGTTCTTCGCGTCGACGAGGTCGGTAAGCAGCTTTTGGCCCTTGAGCAGTTCGGGCGTGAACGGCGTGGACCAGCCGTTCTTGGCTTTCTTGTAGATGACTGTGGCATAGAACGCCGACAGGATTTCTTCCTTCGACATGCCTTGCACTTCGTGCGGCTCAAGCGCCTTGCCGTCCTTGACGCGCTTGGCGCGGAGCTTCTCGGTATCGGCGCTGTCGAGCGCGTAGAGCAGCGAGGTCACCGGCAATTTGCGGCGGCGGTCGATGCGGGCGAACACGAGATCCTTCGCGTCGAACTCGAAATCGAGCCACGAACCGCGATAGGGAATGACCCGCGCGGCGAACAGGTATTTGCCCGACGAGTGGGTCTTGCCTTTGTCGTGATCGAAGAACACGCCGGGGCTGCGGTGCATCTGGCTGACGATGACGCGCTCCGTGCCGTTGACGATGAACGTGCCGTTCGCCGTCATGAGCGGCATGTCGCCCATGTAGACGTCTTGCTCCTTGATGTCGCGGATCGACTTGACGCCCGTGTTTTCTTCGACGTCGAATACTGTGAGGCGCAGGGTCACCTTCAGCGGCGCTGCATACGTTACGCCGCGTTGCTGGCATTCGTCGACGTCGTACTTGGGCTGCTCGAGCTCATACGACAAAAAGTCGAGAACGGCGCGTCCCGAAAAATCAGAGATCGGAAATGCGGACATCAAAACATCCTGCAATCCCTTGCGCTCGCGTTTTGCCGCAAGCACGTCCATCTGAAGAAAATCGTCGTACGACTTTCTTTGAACCTCGATCAGGTTCGGCATTTCCGCTATCTCGGCGATGCGGCCGAAACTTTTGCGAATCCTTTTGCGTCCTGTGTAACTTTTGCTTGGGCTGATG
>JAQUUS010000226.1:1136-3434 GCA_028693775.1 Alphaproteobacteria bacterium
ATGCTTACCCCTTAAAGTGCATCCCGTTTATGCGGGATTTTCGTGAATATCGTTTCATAGTCGGCGCGTTGTCACGCCTTGTATGCCCTTCGCGCTCGTGCGCTGATTTGCCGGGATTCCTCTCCTTATATAAAAAGCAGGATCGGAAAAGCAAACAACCCACACGACGACACGGCGCTGTTCCCCGTATCGTTGAGCAGGACTGCTTTCCTAGCAAATTGTCGCCGGACTATGGCGAGATTAAGGTTGGATTGCAAGTAGAAATATTTATTTTATTTTCAAGGCAATAAACGAAAGGCCGCACGGAAAAACCCTCGATTGCAGCCGGTTTTTTCAACCAACCGGCGCCCCCTGTGGACTGTTTTGCCTGAAACGGTGACATCTTATTGATTTTGTTTTGTTTTTATCCTTAAAATCCCTCCTTTTCTCTCGTTGCTCGACTGCAACTCATAATATATATGCAAATAGGAAGCGCGCTTCCCGCTTGCTTTCGCAAACGGCAACACATGCAGCCTGCCTGAATCTTCCCCGGCCTTCTTCCCATATCTGCCGGCGGAACGGGCCCGGAGCCGATCCAAACGCGCTCTTTCGAGCGTGTGGGATAAATAACATGGGCCGCGCGGGATGTCAAGGGATTTATCACTCCCTTATCCGTAAGATGAAGGATACTTCCCATTGCTTTGTTTTTTAACGCCTTTTCGGCCTTTTGTTAACAGCCTCTTCTTGAACGGCATTTCGCTTTTTGAAAGTATTTTATTCCCCTAAACTCCGCCCGGACCGCTTTTTGCGCTCTTTTTTATTTGAATTATTTGGGATGCACTATGCTTGAAGATATCTCGGTCAATAAAAACAGGCCTGTCACCGAAATCAGCACGCTCCCCGTTCGGCTCGATTTCGAAAACAGCAAAAAGCACGTTTGCTCCACTTGCGCTTACTTCAAGAAGTCTCATCCCAGAAGTGGACTTTACGCATATTATTGCACCGCCATTCTACGCGAGCCCGTGCCTCATCCCGTAACCGGCCATACCGTTTATCTGCCGAAATACGAATACGAAACACAGACGGGTTTCTGCAGCACGCCACACCCTCTTTGTTCGGAACTCAACAGCGACTGGAATTGCCGCGTCTATAAAGCCGCTATCGCCGGACCGGGAGTTTGATTATGAACGATACAAACTGGGATTTACTGTCTCTTGGCGCTGCCTTTATGCAGCATCTGGCTTTTATCGAAGTAACGATGCCTACGGCTCCTGACGGCGCCTCCTCTTCGCGCATGAAAACCATCGCCGGACTGGCAGAAAACATTTGCCGCAGAAACGGCTTTGTCGGCACTGCGTCGGAATCTCACTTTACCATTTTGAGCCGTCCGGACCCCGATACCATCATCCGGTCCGACGATCCGCTCGCGACAGGCCCGGCCGCCAAGTACGCTTTCATGATTATGGGGGTAGCGTGCTCCGACGAAAAGATTACCCGGCCTTCGGTCAAATGCTCAGACCTCGCAAGACCGGTGAGCGAAGATGCTCACGCAGCCGCCCTTCAGGGAAATCCTTTCGATCGCATCGAGGTCGAGCTGAAACGCGCCTGTACGCAGACATTCAATATTTCGGAAAGAAAAATCAATGTCGAGGTGACCGATCCGAAAACGGAATCCGAAAAGCATTTTCGCAGAAGAACGCTGAGCGACGCCCTTCGCCGCTAGACCCAAAAAACAGACTTTAATTGCAGATCGGATACACGATGGACGGCTCTCATAAAGATGTTTTTCCTCATCTCCGCGAAACGCCGGAATTCACGACCCTTGAGATCAGGATGCCACGCGGAACCAAGACGCTTTCGGGCAAAACACGCTCGGCCTATCTGTTCGCCATCGACGAAGTTTGCGCGCGAAACGGCGTTCCATTCGTGACGCAGATCGTTTTTTCCAGCTATGCCGATTCCAGCGACTGGTTTCTGGCCAGAGAACGGGACAATATCGTTTCTTCCGAACCCGCGCGCAAATTCCGCATCGCCATCGCTTCCACAAAACACCTTTCGACAGAACAGCGGGAAAACACCGCCAAGGCCCTGACCAAGAAAACGGCGAAGGCTTTCGGCGCAGAAAAAAAAGACGTCGAGGTCGCTTTTTCGACGCTTCACAAGGATTATTATTTTTCAAAAGGAAACCCGGCTTTCGGCCCGCAGCCGTAATATGGCGCGACCTTGTTTTGGATTTTTATCGAACGCATCGGATAGAAGGAATTTTTACCATGAAAAAAGAACGGACAAGAATTGAGATCGTGCTTCCGGCAGGCAAAA
>JAQUUS010000227.1:0-1833 GCA_028693775.1 Alphaproteobacteria bacterium
CCAATAGGGCGCGGGGATGATGACCTCGTCTCCCGGGCTTATGGTGGCGAGGATTGCGTTGAAGATGACCTGTTTGCCGCCCGTGCCCACCGAGATTTGGCTGGGCTTGTAGGTCAGGTGGTTTTGGGTCGCGAACTTCTTGATGATGGCCTGCTTCAGGAGAGGTGTTCCGTCTACGGCCGTGTATTTCGTTTGCCCTGCTTTGATGGCGGCATAGGCCGCTTCCTTGATGAAATCCGGCGTGTCGAAATCCGGTTCTCCGGCGGCAAGGCCGATGACGTCTTTGCCTTGCGCTTTCAGTTCGTTTGCAAGGCGCGTGATGCCAAGCGTGGGGGACGGTTTGACCTTGGAAAGTCTTTGTGCGACGGGGATAGCCATTGAAAAAGCCTCCTTTGGTTTATGAACAAAAATAATCATGCGCCGGGTTACTCCGGCAACGCGCCGGTACAACAGCTTTACAAAATTACGCTCCGGTCGGCAATCGAAGCGTTTTAATCCGCAGATGGCGCGGAAAACCCTTTCAAAACCTTCGGAGAAGGCTTGGCGGGGAGTTCCTGAGGCGTTCCGCACGTTTCGCGCGCGGAAGCCTTGACGAGCCCTTCGTTTTCGAAGGAGTCGCTTTTTCCGTCCGTTTGAAAACCCGGTTTCGGGTCGTTCAGCTTGAGGCAGGCGGCTTGAATGTAGGCCATGCCGGTCGTCAGTGTCTGGTAATCCGCCGCGAAGGAGACGCGGAAGCGGTCGGTGTTTCCGAAGTCGTCGCCGGGGACGACCAGAACCTTGTTTTCGAGAAAATACTCGGCCACGTCGTTCGCGCAGGTCAGAACTTTGCCTTTGTCCGTGATTTTGCCGAACAGGCTTTTGCAGCTCGGATAGGCATAGAATGCGCCGTCCGGCGTGGGGCAGGCGAGGCCCATATCGTTCAGCTTGCCTACGACAAGATCCCGGTTTTCGGTCAGGACGGCCATCCATTTTTTGAGGAAATCCTGAGGGCCTGTGAGAGCCGCCGTCAGGGCGGCTTGACTCAGGACGCAGGGATTTCCGCTCGAATGGCCCTGAACTTTGTCCATCGCCTTGATGACTTTTTGCGGACCCGCCGCATAGCCGATGCGCAGGCCGGTCATGGCGTAGACTTTCGAGCCGCCGTTGATCGTGACGGTGCGCTGCTTCATGCCCGGAATCTGGGCCATGGTGGCGTACGGCGCAGGCGGCGTTTTTTCTCCGTCTTTTCCGGTCGTTTCGTAGCGGATGTGTTCGTAGATGTCGTCGGAAATGACGACGACTTTCGGATAGTCCTTCAAAACGTTCGCCAGCGCTTGCAGCTCTTCGCGCGAATAGACCGCTCCGGTCGGATTGCAGGGCGAGTTCAAAATAAGACATTTCGCGTCGGGGTTCGCGGCGAGGGTTTCTCTCAGCTTCTCGGGAGTGAGTTTGAACGTTTGGGGATCCGTTTCGACTCCGACGGGCGTGCCTCCGGCAAGCTTGGTCATCTCCTGATACGAAACCCACGCGGGAGTCGGGACGATCACTTTTTGCCCGTATCGGACCAGCGCGCGCAGGACTTCGGCCAACGCTTCCTTGGCTCCCGCCGTTGCGATGATTTCGTTGTCCTCGTAGTCGAGGCCGTTTTCTACCTTGAATTTGTTTCGGATCGCCGCTTTGACTTCCGGCGTTCCCGTAACAGGCGTGTATTGCAGCAATTGCTGGGTGCGGGGGTCCGAACTCGATGCGGCCATGATCCTCGACACCATGGCCAACGCGACATGCGCCTCAAGCGGAAAGGCAAGCTCTCCGGCGGTCAGGCCGACGATCTCTTTTCCTTCTTTCTGGAGTTTT
>JAQUUS010000227.1:1843-3417 GCA_028693775.1 Alphaproteobacteria bacterium
CCGAAGCGTGGACGATTCTTTGATGCGTTCGACGACTTCGCTGATTTCGATGTCATAGGGGGTTTCGAAGACTTCGATGCTGTCGCTCATAAGAGAGACTCCGGAAAGTTTATGGGGCAAGTGCTGCCTTATAATCCTGCGGCCTCTCGCGGAGCAAGGAACGCCGGAGGGCAGGCTACTTTTTTCACGGATTTGCCACAATTGATCCGTTTTCGACGATATACTTTGTTGCCCGGGCTTGCGTAACCTTCAGCGCCGTATGCTTTGTTTTCGATTGCTTTCAGGGCGTTGCCTTGGTAGATTTTATGCCATGAAATTGAACGCGCCATATTCTCAGGTCTTGGCCGCCGGTTCCCGGCGCGGCGCGTTTTCCTATGCGTTCTTTTATTGGTTCCGGTAACCCCGGAAACAACGCGCGCTTCTCATCCCCATCGTTAACAAGTTTTCATAATCGCTCCGATAAGATCGGGCGGCAACCCATATAAGGCAAGACTATGACAAAGACGCAATTATGGACTCCGGACAGCTGGCGCTCGAAGCCCGCAAAGCAAATGCCGACCTACGGCGACACCAAGGCGCTGGCCGAGGCTGAGACGCGCCTCGCCAATCTTCCGCCTTTGGTTTTTGCGGGCGAGTCACGGAATTTGAAAAAGAGGCTCGCGCAGGTTTCGGCGGGCAAGGCTTTTCTGTTTCAAGGCGGCGATTGCGCGGAAAGCTTCGCCGAGTTCTCCGCCAACAACATTCGCGATACGTTTCGCATCATTTTGCAAATGTCCATCGTGTTGATCTACGGCGGCGGTTTGCCGGTGGTGAAAGTCGGGCGCATGGCGGGGCAGTTCGCCAAGCCGCGTTCGAGCGCAAGCGAAACCCGTGACGACAAGACTCTTCCGAGCTATCGCGGCGATATCGTGAACGGTCTCGATTTCACAGAGGGCGATCGCGAACCCGATCCGGAACGCATGCTGATGGTTTACAATCAGTCGGCGTCGACGCTCAATCTTTTGCGCGCGTTCGTTCAGGGCGGTTATGCCGATTTGCACCGCGTGCATCAGTGGAATCTCGGTTTTGTCGAGCAGAGCTTGCAGGGGAGCCGATATCGCGATCTGGCCAGCCGCATCACCGAGACGCTCGACTTTATGGCCGCTTGCAATATGACGCCGGAAACGGCGACTCAATTGCGGGAGACCGAATTCTATACGTCGCACGAGGCGTTGTTGCTCCCCTATGAGCAGGCGCTGACGCGCGTCGACAGCACGACGAACGACTGGTACGACGTGTCGGCGCACATGCTGTGGATCGGGGAGCGCACGCGCGAACCGGACAGCGCGCATGTCGAGTTCCTGCGCGGGGTCAAAAATCCGATCGGCCTCAAATGCGGGCCGAAGATGTCGCCTTCCGATCTCAGGCGTCTTGTCGATCTTTTGAATCCCGAGAACGAGCCCGGACGGTTGACGCTGATTTTCCGCATGGGACACGAGAATATCGGAAAATGCGCCGCGCCGCTCATTCGCGCCATGAAAAGCGAGGGTCGCACGGAGATTTTCTGCTGCGATCCGATGCACGGCAATACGCAT
>JAQUUS010000228.1 GCA_028693775.1 Alphaproteobacteria bacterium
CAGCGAAATCGGCAACACATTGAAGGCCGGGCATCCGGCTTATTTTGTCGGCTTTTTGCCGAACCCGCTTCCCGGCCAGACGGTCGAACACGTTTGCGAAGCCGAGGCTATTTTTATCGAGCGAGTTCTTGAGCTTCATCCTGAAGCAGAACGTCCTTGCCTGATAGGCAATTGCCAAGCCGGGTGGCAAATCGCCATGGTTGCTGCGACCAATCCGGAAATGGTGGGACCGCTTATTCTCGCCGGAGCTCCGCTCTCCTATTGGAACGGCCTTCGCGGCAGGGATTTCCTTCGCTATATGGGCGGCATTGTAGGCGGTTCATGGCTTGTTTCTTATTCCAACGATATCGGAAACGGCAAATTCGACGGTGCGGCGCTTGTCCAGAATTTCGAGAGAATGAACCCCTCCAAAACATACTGGAAAAAGGCCCACAATCTATACTCCAAAATCGACACGGAAATTCCGCGCTTCCTTGAATTCGAAAAATGGTGGGGCGCACCGGTCATTCTTGACCGCGAAGAAATCCAGTTCATTGTGGACGGCCTCTTTATCGGCAACAGGCTTAGCGCCGCCAGACTCAGGACTTCGGACGGGTTGCGCATCGATTTGCGCAATATCAAATCTCCGATCCTCATTTTCTGCTCTCAGGGCGACGATATTACGCCGCCCCCTCAGGCGCTCGGCTGGATCACCGATATTTATAAAACCGACAGCGAAATCATCACGGCCGGGCAAACAATCATTTATTGCCTGCACCAGACTATCGGTCATTTGGGGATCTTTGTTTCGAGTTCAGTCGCAACGAAGGAACATGAAAAATTTGTCTCCAATATCGATCTCATCGAAACGATGCCGCCGGGCCTTTATGAGGCCGTATTCTCCCAGAAAAATCAGGGAACCGACTATGCGGGCCTTGCCTCAGGCGATTACGTTTTGACTTTCGAGCCGCGCAAACTGTCAGATATTCGTAAAATCGGCACGAACAGCCCGGAAGACGACAGACGTTTCCTTACGGCCAAGCGCGTCTCGGAAAACAACCTCAGCATCTACGAGACTTACGTTTCGCCATGGATCCGTGCGTTTGTGACAGAGCAGAGCGCTCAATATCTCCGTAAAATGAATCCTATTCGCGTCAGGTTCGAAACGTTTTCGGATAAAAATCCGTTTATGGCTCCGGTTGCCAAGATGGCGGAGACTGTCAAGGCAAACAGAAAACCCGTCTCAAAGGACAACTTCTTCTGGAACATTCAGGAGATTGTCTCGGACAACATCATTGCCATGCTCGACATGTACAAGGATTCACGAGATCTGTTTACGGAGAAAGTCTTCCTTGAAATCTATGGGTCGAAGCTTCTGCAATCGACCCTGGGGTTGCGCAAATCTTCCGTTTATTCGAAATCGGCAGGTAAAGATCTCGATCGCGAGCGCGATATTCAGCAGCGCATGCAAAAGCTTATGGATACGGCCACCATTGGGGGCCTGCCCGAAGCTTTGACGCGCGGACTGCTTTATGTCGTTCGCGCAGGGAACGGCTTCGACGAACGCGAATTCAAGATGCTCAAGCAGCTTTGCGACGCCAGCCCGACTTTGCCCAAGATGTCTCAGGCGCAGCTTAAGGCGCTGCTTCGCCAGCAGCACGAACTGCTCGTTCTTGACGAAAAGAACGCGATGGAGGCTATTTCGCGCCTGCTGGACAACACGACGGAAGCGGCCATGCAGGAATCCCTCTCGGCCATTAACGCCGTTATCAAGGCACACGGAAACTTCACCGCAGAAGAAAAGAAGAGGCTGCAACAGCTGGAGAAATATTTCGTTCAGGCCCATGCGACCCCGCGGCGCAGGGCAACCGATATCGAAATTTTCGGCGCGAAAGCCTAGCGTTAACCATAAGTGCAAGCTTTGACGTACTAACATCGGCCATGATAGGTTTTGACCTGTCGGCCGATGTTTTTTTATGAGCTCTATTATATCAGGTACATATTATGCCAAGCAGCAATGAGCTAGTCGTTATTGAAACGCCTGTTACAGATTTTCTTTATGGCCACGCGCCGAACGCTCAACTGAGGGACGCCTTTCTTGCTTCCCTCAACCCGGAAAATCCCCCGCGCAAAGGCGACAACATTACGATCTCGGCCGAAGAATGGCGCGAGAAGCTTCTCGACTTCGGACGCACGCGGCAGGAAGTTCGCAGCAGCCTTGGTTCGGGGCCCGTCGAAGCCGAACAAGTTCGCGATATCGTTTTTGGAAAACCGAGATCGATAGAGCCGGGCGGCTCGCTGGCCAATACGTTCGATACGCTGGTCAAGGCGACCCTTGACGATAAACCGATTACGGATGGCCGTTTTGTGACGGCTATCGGAGAAGGCATTGCCGGAAAGGTTTTTGCAGATTCTCTTCCCGGCAAGCTCGTTATGCCGGAAGCCAAGGGATGCCAGCTCGAAGCCCACATCATTCCGCTCGACGGCGACAGGATCATTATCAGCCTTCCCAGCTTTACGCAGCCGCCGTCGGACTATATGAGCGCCAGCCAGCTCGATAGCGTTTGCATCGACAAGAACACGAAGATGGTCATGCTCGGCGGCTACATGACTTTTACTGGAAAATACAACCAGTTTCTCGATGCCGTTCTCGACAAAGTCGCTGCCGTTTCGGAAAATCCGAAAGAACGGCCCACGATTGTTTTGACAACCGCCGCACAATGCATCGCGGAAACCCAAGAGCTTAAAACCGCGCTCGAACGCGCAAGCGCCGTTTCGCACGTTATTGTTTCGGCGAACACAGGAGAATTCAGAAGGCTTCTGGGCGTGGACAGCGATTGGCGCAAACCTTTCGAAGCAAACTGGTGGTTCGATACTTTCGGCAACGCGCTGACGCATACCGCCCCGGAAAAGGCCTCGTTGCTCGCTCCGGTCATGGAAACGGGCATACAAAACCTTCAGGCCAATGGCTGGAAAAAACTCGAAGGATGCAGGCTCGAAGACGCCAAGGAATCCGATAGAGCCTATCAGGTCGCCAAGCTGTTCGCCAACGAACGCGCATATCGATACGCCTTCGATACTTATTGCCGCAACAAACAATGCCCTGTTACCTTTGTTGTTACGAACGGGAAAAAGGGCGTTCATGTCGTAAACGGCAAGGATGGCATTTCCAACAATTATCCGGTCCCTCCGGCTCCCAACGGAGTTATCAACACGGTCGGGGCAGGGGACGGTTTCCTTGCGGGCTACCTTCTTGGCGATATTAAAAAGCTCGCACAAGAGTATTGCGTGGAGCTTGGGTTCGTTTGCTCGGGGCAGATTATCGGGCGCGACGAAGCGCGGTTGCAGCCACAGTCGGCTTCCTGCGTTGTCAAGGAACGCGCCATGAAGCTCGGCGGGTTGCCGGCCTATCTCAATCCGAAGGACTACACGCACA
>JAQUUS010000229.1 GCA_028693775.1 Alphaproteobacteria bacterium
AGCTTCTTGATCGCGTTGTCCGGGCATACGCTGTAGCAGTTGTCGCACTCGAAGCAGTTGCCACACGACAGGCAGCGACGCGCTTCGGCCAAGGCGTCGTCCGAAGACAATCCCTGCTGCACTTCGCCGAACGTCGCGACGCGGCGCTCGGAGGCAACGCAGGTTCTTTCCGCTCGCTTCGCTTCGGCGTAGTACCATTTGTTGAGCCGGTCGGGCGTGGCGATGTCGTTTTTCGTCGCAACGGCCAGCTCGGCTCCCTTGAGCCATGCATCAATGCTGCGGGCGGCTTTTCTGCCCTGCCCAATGGCCGTAGTGGCCGTGCGTTGAGAGGCTACAAGGTCTCCGCCCGCAAAAATGCCGTCTGTTCCGGTCATCATGCGCGGATCGACCTTGAGCGATCCGTTCTGAAACGCGACGCCGTCCAGCCCTTCGAAAGGCGCGGCATCCGTTTCCTGACCGACAGCTAAAATTACGCAATCGGCCTTCAATGTCTCTTTCTTTCCGGTCGGTTGAGGCGCTCCTTTGTCGTCAAGCGCCATTGTCTCAAGCGTTAAAGTCTCGCCGTCGATCTTCGAAATGACCGAAAGCGTCTTGAGCTTCACGCCTTCGTCCAATGCTTCGTCGATCTCGGCGGCATGCGCGGGCATTTTCTCGCGCGTGCGGCGATAAACAATCGTAACATCCTCGGAGCCCAGACGGCGGGCCGTACGAGCGGCGTCGATGGCGGTATTGCCGCCGCCGAAAACAACCACGCGCTTGCCGAGTTTCGGCTTCTGCGCCGTTTCCATGTCTTTCAGAACGGCGATGGCGTCAAGAACGCGCGCATTGCCGGAGGTTTCGATCTCGACGCTCTTGGCTAAGGGCGTGCCCGTGGCGACGAAAATCGCGTCATAGGCTTTCGAGTCCCTAAGCCTGGCGAGCTGCGCGGGCTTCGCGCCCAAATCGAAAACGACGCCCAAGGCTTCGATGCGCTTGATTTCGCCGTCGAGCACGTCGCGCGGCAGGCGATATTGCGGAATGCCGTAGCGCATCGTGCCGCCCGCCTTCTCCATCGTGTCGGTAACCGTGACCTTGTGTCCCATCAGGGCCAGCTGATAGGCCGCCGAAAGCCCCGCAGGACCGGCGCCCACAACGAGGACCTTTTTGCCCGACTGCGCCTTCGGCTTTTCGAAGGCCCATTTTTTCTCCAAGGCCATGTCGCCGATATAGCGTTCGACCGAATTGATGCCGACGGCAGAATCCATCGTGACGCGGTTGCAGGCCTTTTCGCACGGATGGTAGCAGATGCGCCCCATCGTGGCCGGAAACGGATTGTTTTTGACCATCTCGCGCCAGGCGTCTTCGTATTGCTCGCGCTCGACCAGAGACAGCCATTCCTGAATGTTCTCGCCCGCCGGGCAAGCGTTGTTGCACGGAGGCAGCCGATGAACGTATCTGGGACGCTCTGTGCGCCATGAGCCGGTGTGGTTTGTCGTAGACGTACCCGCGTCAAGAACCGTTGCAAAAGGTTTCATAAGCTTTGTTCCCTTATTTCAATAAATCGAAGCGGCGGATGTTTTCGTCGGCGATAGCCTGAATGCGCGCAAGGCGGTCGTCGGTTTTGCCGCCCTTGAAAAGATGCGCAAACCGTTTTTGCGGCTTGAGATACTCGTCGACGGGAACATGCTCGCGAATTTTCGTCACGTTGGTCACAACGCCGTCCTCGGCCTCGAACAGCGGGAACAGGCCCGACTGAACGGCAAGCCTCGAAAGACGGATGGTCTCGCGCGAAGCGGCCCCCCACCCCAGCGGGCACGGAACCAGCACATGGATATACCGCGCGCCGTGGAAGGTCATGGCCTTGGCCACCTTCGCCTCGAGATCGCGCACTTCCGACACGGTGGTCGTCGCAACGTAGGGAATGCGATGCGCCATCGCGATGAGAGGAACGTTCTTGCCCGTTCCGAAAACGTTTCCGGGCTCCGGCCCCACAACCGGCGTCGTGGCTGTGCGGGCCGCCGGAGGCGTCGCGCTCGACCTCTGAACGCCCGTGTTCATGTAGGCCTGATTGTCGTAGCAAACATAGAGCACGTCGTCGTTGCGCTCGAACATGCCCGACAGGCAGCCGAAGCCGATGTCGGTGGTGCTTCCGTCGCCGCCGTGAGCGAGAATGCGCACGTCGTCCTTTTTCTTGACCTGCATGGCCGCCGCCACGCCCGTGGCCACAGCCGGAGCGTTGCCGAACAGCGAGTGAACCCACGCCGTTTTCCATGCCGTTTCGGGATACGGCGTGCTGAACACCTCAAGACAGCCCGTCGCGTTGACGACGATCAGCTTGCCCTTGGTGGCGTTCATGGCCGCATCGACGACCATGCGCGCGCCCAAAGCCTCGCCGCAGCCCTGACAGGCGCGGTGACCGCACGTCAGCCCGTTGGCCCGGTCGGGACGCGCCTGAACCGCACGATCCTTCTCGTCCGCGAGCCGGTTACCGGCGGTGTAGAGTCCTTTGGGGTTTGCCAATGCATTCTTCATGTTCGTTTCCTATGCGGCAAGATGCTTTTTCGACGCCGTTTTTCCGGCGGTTTCGATTTTCTTCTCTTCTTCGTCGACGACCTTCTGCCTGAGATCGAGGAAATAAAGCTCGTCCGTCGAGGGAAAGCCGATTTTTTCGACCAGATCGGAAATCGACTTCTTGAAAATCGGGCGTCCGCCCAGACCCGCAATGACGGTCGTCAGATGCGCGCCGTCCGGCAATCCGGCCAAGCGAATGTCTGCGGCCAGCACGCCGCCCTGCCCAAGATTGATGGCCTTTTCGACAACCATCACATGCCTGGCATGCGCAAGAGCCTTGCGAACCGCTTCGGTCGGGAACGGGCGGTACATGCCGATGGACACGAGGCCGATTTTCTCGCCCGCAGCGCGTTTTTCGTCGATCATGTCCTTGAGCGTTCCGACAACCGAGCCCATCGCGACGATTACGGTCTCAGCGTCTTCCGTGCAATAACTGCGCACGAAACCGCCCGCTTCGCGGCCGAACGCTTTTTCGAACGCCGCTGCGGTTTCGAGAACGATGTCGGCCGCACGAAGCATCTTCTTGTGCGCCAGATATTTCACTTCCGTGAACGCGTCGGGCCCGACAAGGACGCCGATAGAGCACGGATGATCGGGATCGAGCTCCTGCGCCGGAACGAAAGCCGGGACAAACGCATCGACTTCCTGAGCCGTCGGCAGATCGACCTGCTCGACCGCATGGGTCAGGATGAAGCCGTCCACGCAAACCATCACCGGGCATCCGGACGCCTCGGCGATCCGGAACGCCTGAATGTGAAGATCGACCGCTTCCTGATTGTTCTCGGCAAACAGCTGAATCCATCCGGCATCGCGCATGCTCATGGCATCGGAGTGATCGTTCCAGATGTTCAGCGGCGCGCCAATA
>JAQUUS010000230.1 GCA_028693775.1 Alphaproteobacteria bacterium
CCTTTGGCTTTGTCTTGGCCCGGGGCGGTTCGAGTTCTTCCGGATTAATCATCGTTCAAAAAATCCTTGTTGCTTGGAAGCGAAACCCGGCTTTTGCCCGCCGTCCGCCATTCGAGGCTGTCGAACGCTCCGCAATGGCCGCAAATGGGCATCCAGTTCTCGTGCGAACCGCAACATGTGCGGCACATCCACACGGGATCGGGCGCGGCTTCGGCGGCTTTTGTCAGCCACATCGTCGCCGCGCGTTCGTCCCGTCGCTCCATGCGCTCAAGCCGCGACAGCATTTTGTAGACGCCTTGCGTCGCCGTCCGGTTGTTGACGCAGGCGACCAGATTCCTCCGCGCTTCGCCCCAGATGTCGGCTGCTAGCGCCGCTTCGGCCATCGCGACACGGCTCTCAAACAACGAGTCGTCGCTCCGGCACAGCTTTTCGGTTTGACGGAACCCTTCAAGCGGCGTGTCGGCCATGCGCAACACGATGCGCGCCAGTTGGGGATGCGCTTGCGTTTTCCATGCGCGCTCGATCGTGCGCATCGCCGCGCGGTGGTGATTTGTCGCGGCCAAAGTCTCGGCCAGATTGAGAATGGCCGGAAGCCATTCCGGCGACTGCTTGACCGCCTGCTCGGCAGCTTGCAACGCTTTGTCTTTATCCCCGACTGCCGCCGCTGCGCGCGATGAGGCAATGCGCAAGGCCGCACGCGTTCTGCGCCCTGCAGCCGTATCGAGCAAATGCGCGGATACCGCTTGCGAAAGGGCCGCTTCAGCTTCGGACCAGCGGCGGTGCCGCGCCGCGCTTTCCATGCGCATGAGGCTGAGCCACGGCGTTTCCGGCTTGAGCGTATGCAAGGCGTCGAGAAGCCTGTCTACTTCCTGCCAATCGCCGTTCTGCTTCGCTTCCGTGATCAGACCGCGATATCCCAAAACCGCTGTGTCTTCTTTTGCAGCCAGCGTTCGGAAAATTTCCTGCGCGGCGCTTTTGTCGCCGGCCATCCGTGCAGCTTGCGCTTGAAGCCACTGGGCGATGACTTCGTTCTCGGCGTTTTTGCGCGCGGATACAGCCAGCCGCCCCGCTTCGGCTGAATTTCCGGACGCTATCGCCACAAGCCCACGAGTCAGTTGATTTTGCCCCGACTGCATCCGGTCGATCTTTCGCCGCATCCGCCACAAGGCCGGACCGTTGCGAATGAAATGCCACAGGCTGAAGAGAAGATGCAGCGTATATCCCAGCGCAAGGACGCACAGAGCCAAAAAGGCCGCAGACGTTTCAATAACTGTGTCGTGCCAGACTATACGCGCCGTTCCGGGACGATCGGCCAGCCAATAGGCCAAGGCGGCAAAGACGACGACCTGAAGAAAGACACGAAGCAATCGACTCATTTGGCCTTCCCTTGCTCCGGCGGCGCGACGCTTTGCTCCGCCGGAAGAGCCGTTGTTTCGTTCTCGGCAGGAACGGCGCTATCCTTGGACGCAGCGTCCCCTGCGGGAGCGACGATGGATTCGGAAGCGCCGGGAGCTTCCATCAGCGGCGCGACGGGCGAGGCAAGGAAGCGCGCGGCCAGAGACTTCATGGCGTTTTCGAAATCGACGCGAGTCTGTAATAACGCACGCCATTCGGTCAGTTGAACAAGGATGTTGTCGGGCAAGGCCTTGGACGCTTCGAGCGCCCGGACGGCATCGCCGTCGCCAAGCGCTTTTTCAAGATCTGCAAAACGCGAATCGTGCACGCGTCCAAACGAAATCAACGGCCTCAGAAACGCTTTGACGCGCGTCCACAGGGAACGGGAAGCTTCGCTTTCGGCGGGCGCGTTCTTCTCTTCGAGAATCAGCGTTTCGCGCAACGACGCCAGAGTCGGAACGCCCTTTTCCGCATACAACGCCAGCCTGGACATCAGTTCGGCCGCAACGGAATCGCCGACCGCAGAGACTCGAAGCGTTTCGAGCTGCAAGGCAAAGGGACGGCCCTGCATGGCCGCTTCGCGCAAATCCCAAAAGGCAAACGCCGACGCCACAACGCTTTGCGCAATTTGCTTCTGGTGATCTTCGCTGCCTTCGACTTGCTCCTTGAGCCTTTTGAGTTCTTCGCCGAGCGAAACGGACACGCCGTTTTCGGACGGAGACGGCGAAACCTGGACAAGCGCGTTGAATTGTTTTTCCAATACGTCCACACGCTGGCTCAAGGCTTCGACATCGGCCGCTTCGGTCCGTACAGACGAAACAACGTTTGTTTTCGTCAGGACGATCAGCGCCAAACCGCCGATGCAAACAAGGACCAAGGCTATGGACAAGAACCAAACAAAGGGTCCTTTGGAGGATGAACACGGCGGTGACAGGGGAGTCTTTGTCTGGGTTTCGTCGGTCATGGATTCTCTCGAAGGTTTGGGGGCGCCTTGTGAATCCGGCGCGGGAGATCAAAGTAACATGAGTCCTTGTTAAACGAAACGATTGAGTGCATTGACGGCCATTTTCCCTGAGCTTCCTTCAGGCTCGCCCCCTGCCCGATACAAAGCGCCTCCGGGCCTGATCCGAAATTTAAAAAATCGTTAAACCGCTCGAAAAAACCGGGCAGGCCCTTGGGTTCTCAAAATTTGGCCGTTTTTTGCGTTCGCCAGACCGAAATTTTCAAAAACAGCGGAAGTCGATTAACGCAAAAATCGGTCCGGCGATGAGGAAAAAACGAAACATCCCACTGTAAAAGCACCCAATATTGTGTGCTTTCGCCCCAGGGTTGAAAATGGAAAAACTAAGGTTTTCTAATGATTTAACGGATTTTTTACCACAGATTTCGCTATTAGTTTCGCCAAAAACAGATACAATTAACGAATGAGGCGGAAATATGTCTCTATAATATTGAGACGGAAAGGTTTAAGCGCCGATGACGGGACTAGATACGAATATTGACCGAGTGATCGTCCTCTTTTTGATCTTCTTCGGGCATATTTTGATCGTCGCCTCTTTTGTTTTTTTGGCCCTTGTCCCGGCGCACGCTGTTGAACTTTTCGGATTTAGGCGTAGGCTCTACCGCATTCTGAACGAGCGGCGCGACGGCCTGCGTATGAGGAACGGCCTTGGATGCAATATCCTGAGGCAACGTGTTGGCTACGACTGGAGGAGGTAGCGTAGGAACTTGCATAGTAAGCGACTCCCTGTTTAGGCGGGGAAATTATTGCATAAACGTAATAAATAAACATTAAATATTTTATGCAATAGGTTTTTAGGGTTTTGGAGCTTTAATCCGCGACAAAGTTAGGTTTGGGAAATGACAATGTCCACTTTAGTGAAAGAAAACCTGCCCAAGATGCTGGCGCTTGCACGCGAACACACCGAGATTTCGCGCATACAGCTTGCCGGGATGCTTGCCGATATTTTCTTGGACAGCGATGTCAGATTGAGCTTGCGCGAAGAGGAACA
>JAQUUS010000006.1 GCA_028693775.1 Alphaproteobacteria bacterium
GACCAGTTCCTTTCGGAACGGAAACCCGATGCGCCGATCAACATCGTTTATTCGGGCGACGCACGGCTCGAAAAAGGCTACCAGTATCTTTCCGACATTGTGTCCGGCCTCTGGAAGCCTTATGTGGCGAACGGTCGCGTGCGCTTTTCGTTTCAATCGAACTTCAACGTTCCGGGCGGCGAGCCGGGCATTGCCGATACGCGCAATCAGCTTTCGTCCTACGGCGAAGATAAAGGCCGTCTTTTCTGCAACCCCATGTCCGACGGGGACTATTACCGCAACATAGGCTCGGCCGATCTCGTCCTTATTCCCTACGACCGCGTTTCGTACGGCGCGAGAAGCTCCGGCGTTCTGGCCGAAGCCCTTGCGGCGGGAAAGCCGGTCGTCGTTCCCTCCGGCACATGGATGGCCGACCAGATCGACGGCTCTTGCGGCCGCGTTTTTGACTCTCCCGAAGATTTCTGCGCCGCAGTGAGAGACGCCGTCGACCATTTCGACGAACTGGCGGAAGGCGCTCAAAAGAAAAAGGACGAATGGCGCAAAAAACACAATCCCGAAGAGCTTGTCGCTCATTTGTGGAGAAATCAGGCCTCGTCCTCCGCTGCGGTTCCCAACGTTCCGTCGGTCCTTGTTGTCATGGACGCGGAGGCTGTTGCGCTCAACAACGGCGCGGCAACCGTTTTCAGCAGCCAGATTTCCTATCTGTCTTCGACGGGATATCGGGTCTATGCCGTTCTCGCCCTCTCCACCCTGACCGACAGCCACAAAGCACGCGAAGCTACCGTGGACGCCCTCTACAAGAGTATGGCCGATTTGCCTGTCGTAAGAACGTGGATCTCCCAGTTTGTCTTTAAAAACGTCTTTTCGACTAAAAACCCTCGCATCCTCAAATCCCTGTTGAAAAGCTCGAAATCTCTGGAGTCCGTTCTTGCGCAGAGATCATTGCTTGCAGCGCCGGAATCCCTGGCGCACTTCTGCCGTGAACGCAGCCCCGACGTCGTCTTGCTAAACTACGTTACAAACGAACCGGTGTTACGCGCTCTGGGCCTTTCGCCTTCGGTTCCGGTCATTTGCGAAACCCATGACATTCAATCTCACCAGCTGGCCATTTACGGCAAGCGCCCCGTTTTTGCCGCCGATCTGAGCCTTGAGTTCAACATGCTGGACCGCTTCAAGGCCGTGATCGCCATCAACGATGCGGAAGAAGACATCTTCAATAGACGCTTGCGCAGCACAACCGTTTACTGGGCGCCTCCGATCGTGCAAACCGCCCGCGCCAGTTACGCAAACCTCGCAGGGGCTAGCGATCTTCAGGAAGTCATTCGCATGTCGGGGCCCTCGGCGACCGGCAAAAGCGAAAACATTTCCGCAATCGATCTGCTTTATGTCAGCTCGAACCACATTCCGAACGTTACCTCGTTCCTTTGGTTTTATGACACCGTTTACATTCCTTTCTTGCAGCCCTTGGGCATTCATGTTGTCGTTGCGGGAACCGTTTCCGAGATTCTGAAAGAAAAAATCAGGAACCCCGGAAAAACAATCCATTTCCTCGGACGCGTTACAGACCTTGCTCCGCTGTATGCCGCCTGCAAGGTCGTTATCCTGCCCATCGTCTCGGGAGCCGGGACCTGCATCAAAACCATTGAGGCCCTGGGCTACGGAAAGCCCTGCGCGGGAACCCAGCTTGCCTTCAGAGGCATCGGCAAAGCCGGGCAGCTCTTCCCAGTCGGCAACGCCCCTCCCGTGCTTGCGCAAGACATCGTCGCCCTGCTTCAAAACAGCGCCGCGCGCACCGAACGGCGCAATGTGGGCGATACGGTTCTCAAACAGTCTAACGTCATGTCGCAACGGCGAAAGGTTTTTGACGATATTTTCGCAGACATCCTCGGCGACAAAGCCCTGCCGCCCCGCGCTCAGCTCAAGAGCCCGAACACGGAAACGGATGCTCCTTTGGTGGAGTGGGATTTCGCGCTGGAGAAATTCAACCGCATAATGCGCAAAAAAGCCGAAGGCCTGCCCACAGGCCCATTGGACGACGCCCCCCTGCGTCCCGGAGACAAAGAACGGCTGAAAGCGGCCTATCAGGCCTTTTTCGTCGACCGGACCGCAGCCGTTCTGGAGATGAATCCGCTGCTGAAGGCAAGAATGGACTCCCTTGCCCAAACGCCGTCCTTCGAAGAACTGCTTGCCGAAGGCTGGCCTCTTGTATCCGGAATCAGAAGAGCCTGAGGACTCTCATCAGGCTGTGTTTGAGCGCCGACGCCGCAACGAGAAGTGCAGCACATGCTTTGCTGACGGCGCTGAAGCGATAAAGGTTTTTCACAATCCAGCGCGGACAATATAGAAATTCGGTCAACGAAACAACGGCGGAGCGCCCGGGAACGAAGTTACATGATGGCGACCCAACCTCGTGCTTGTTTTTGTAATAGTCGTCCGCGAGGATTATAACGCCCCTCGCCCCAGAATTTTCCATCATCATGCGGAAGTGAAATCGCGTCCCGATAAAAAAGTCGTTTTTCGAAGGAACGACGGCCCCGGCCAGCATAGCCTCGCGCGTAACGATTTTAAACCCTTCGATGTCGAGGCAGGATTCGATATCCATATCGCCCGGGCAAAGTTCGCACAGATAGACGTTGTCAAAGCGCCCATCCCTCGCATATTGCGCGATACGTTTAGCAATCGCGGGCAGACGTCCCACAATGCCGAACTGGTTCTGAACGTTGATATAGAGATTTTTGCCTTCTTTGGATGGCGCGGACATTTTTCCAAAAACGGAAAGAAGATCGTCTCCGCCGACGCAGGCATTGGGCTTTTTGTAAAGAGCGCCGGAAAACGCGTCCCTGAACGAGATGGCCTTGAAATCGATTTCGTTCAACAACTCTCTCGACGCCTCCTCCAGTGGATAGAAGGACACGCCGCTGCCGATAATATCCGCGCGTTCGCCCATACGCTTGAGAAACGCAAACACCTTGGGGGCGGTATGAAATTTGTCGTTGCAGTATCCGCCGCCCGCCAGATGTACAAGTACGTTTTTGTAACGCGCGGCTTGCGCTTCGATCCGGGCCGTCATGGCGGGATCCAGTTGCTCCAGAATCTCATGACCGACAACGCAGACATGGCCTTCGAGCCGGGGGGCGGGGCCGCACACCAGAAAAATTTTTTTATCGCTGTAAAAATCAAGCCATTTCGACAAAATGAGCTCATCGCCAAAGTTTTTATGACCTGCGCCGCATATGAGGACAACGAGATCGTAATCTTTGGTCTGCGCTTCTATATCGCTCCGAATTCTTTCCATAACAGACATGGAGATAGGCCAAAATTAAAAGGGAATGCTTTGTCTCCTCAAGAGAGTACCCGAGCCGGACGCCAAAGACAACGCCTGGCGTCTCACGCCTATCTTTCTCGAAGTGCCGCCTTCAAGGCTTTATGGAAATCGGGATTTGCATAGTAACTGTCGGTCCGGAAGGGCACATCGCGCTCCGTCGTCTCCATCACGATAATATCGGCAGCGGCAATCGCCTCGGCAAGAATCTCCGGCGTATATGACGACCAATTGGCGACCTTCACGTCCTTGAAATACCAGATCAGCATTTCGTCGAGAAAAAAGTAGCCGAACGAGTCATGTATAATCAAAAGCCGTTTGTTCGACAAAGGCGCTTTTGTCGTCGCATGCACATAATGCTCGACTTGCGGAAATCCGGGCTTGGCGTCGAGCATTTCCGACACAACGCGCGTAACGCCGGGACGCTCTATGGCGAGTTGCGTGTGCGCTTCGCTTTCCTTGAGCCCCATCAGGCGCATTGACGAGCCCCTGACCTTCTCGCCTGACGAAACAATCTTGTCGTTTTCGAACCTAAGGTTCGGCGCAATGCGCTTCAGAATCATCGAGGCAAGGATACGCCCTCCGGCATCGGTCCAGTGATCATCCGTTTTGTAATACAGGTCCTTTTCGCCCGAACCGACGCGACGTTCGATCTCGCTCCAGACATCGACATACCAGCTTGCGGCGTCTTTTTTGAGCCGCTGCCTGAGATCGTCCGCCTTGGCCTTGCCGCAGGAGGCAAGCGGCACATCCGCCGGATACGAAGAATCGAGATAAAGCCCGGCCTTGTTGGGCGCTATGGCAAAGACAAAAGTCCGGCCCGAGCTCCGGATCAGCGACGCCATTTCGGACAGCCCCTTGTATATAACGGGAACCGTAACGTCCGTCCGGCACAAAGCCTTGTAGTCGTCACGCAAAAACAGCCAGCCATCCTTGCCGATCAGAACGTCCTTGTTTGGGCTGTCCCCAAACAGGCGATAGGCGACAAAGGCATTCAAGCGTACCCACTTGCGGCGATACGGCAACCGGTCGCGCATGGCAGAAGCCGCCTGCTCATAGAAGCCCGGATCGAGCAGCCGGTTTGCTTCAGGGCGAGGCCATTCCGTCACCCTGCGGTTTTCGATCTGATCGGGCTTTTTCCCGATCAGAAGCACCGCAAGCGGAAGAAACACAAAGCACGCGAACGCAAACGACAGGAAAAAGGAATAAGCCTTTGTCTTGCGGCCTTTAAACATCGAAACGAAACGCTTTTTCATCTTCATGGCAAAGCCGCACTCAGGATCAGAATTGGAAATAAAGGAAGGGGCTGAAGGTCCCGCCCACAATGCTTGAAACGACGAGAGGAAGCCCGATAAACGTCAGAGCGCCCCGCATGGCAAGGGCGGGATACGCCTCGCCTTTCTGGATCCACGGCCCTCCGCAGAACGACACGGGCACAAGAAACACCCCCGAAGCCAAAACAAGCGTCAGGATATTGCGATGGGACAAAGTGGCAATCATCTCCTGACTCAACTGCAAATGGGACGGATCGAACATGGCCCCATAGATCGAAAACGCCTGCGCCGCGCTCTCGGACCGGAAAACGACCCAGCCCAGAATAACCAGAAACGCCGTCAAGGCCCTGCGCGGCACGATCCAGGCGGGCGAAGGATTATCGCGCATGCCTGTCGCCCGTTCGAGGATAAGCCACGCGCCGTGAAAAGCGCCCCAGATAAGAAAGGTCCAATTGGCGCCGTGCCAGAAACCCGTCAGCAGAAACACAATGCTCAGGTTGCGATAGGTTTTGAACTTGCTGCAATGCGAGCCGCCCAAGGGATAATAGACGTAATCGCGGAACCAGCTGGAAAGCGAAATATGCCAGCGCCGCCAGAAATCGGTAATCGAGTTAGCCGAATAAGGCCGGTTGAAATTTTCGGGAAACACAAACCCGAAGATGCGCGCCAGCCCGATAGCCATGTCGGAATAAGCCGAGAAATCGAAATAGATCTGGAGCGTGTAGGCCAAAACGCCCACCCATGAATCGGCCATCGACGGAACGCCCGCATGCGCCACGCCGTCGAACAGAGCGGCAGCGACTTCTCCGAGAGGATCGGCGATCATAACCTTTTTGAACAGGCCGAAGATAAACCGCTGCGATCCTTCCGTGAAGGCCTGCGCGTTGAACCGCCGGTAGTCCGAATTGCGGATCTGCTCCGAAATCTGGTTAAACCTCACAATCGGCCCGGCGATCAGCTGCGGAAAGAACACGATATAGAGGAATACGGATGCGATGTTTCGAAACGCGTTGCTTTTGCCGCGAGAAATATCGAGCAGATAGCTGATGGAATGGAAGGTAAAAAACGAAATCCCGATGGGCAAGGCGATATTGGTCCATTGAACCGGCGCAAGGGTGAATGCGCCCAAGGCGTCGTTGACCTGCGTAACGAAGAAATTCATATACTTGTAGTACGATAGAATTCCTACATTGAACGCAATGGCAATGCCGAGAACAAGTTTATGCCGGTGCGTACCTCGCACTTTTTCCACAGCAAGGCCGAAAGCGTAGTTGACGATCACCGACGCGACGAGCAGCGCGATAAAACCGCCCCCGCCCCAGATATAGAAGATGAAGCTCGCGGCCACCAAAAAAAGGTTTCTGTGTGCCTTGGGAAGCGCGAAATAGATCAAAAAGGTTATGGGCAGAAAATAAAAAAGAAAGGTTATCGATGAGAAAACCATGGTCGCCTTTGAGAATCGTGCTTATGGGACGGCGTTTTTATTGCCGAGGGCAGAATACATAATTTAGCAAGTCGGTCAATCGCTACGGCACGCTGCGCCGCACCGATTCAGTTTCGCCTCGGTCACGGCCAAAAGAGGCAAAACCAAGCCAAAAACGAACAGATCGTAGGCATAGAAAAAGTGGCTTGCAGGCGCGGTCATGAAGAGAATGCCTAGACGCATCAGCATGATAAAGCTGACCGTTGCCGTCGACGGCAGCCACCGCCCGAGCAAGGCAAAGAAAATAACAAGCATAAATTGCGGCCACGCGCTCCATATGTAGGCCAAAGGCGAATTCACCTCTCTCCAGTGGGCCAGCTCGCTTTTGAGATAGCTGCGCTGGATCCGGTAGATCTTGTGAGGCGTTCCGCGCCAGAGGCCCAAATCCATGAGCCGGTCCCTTTTCATGTTCTCTTTCGAAAAGTCGCTGATAAACCACGTCCGGGGCGACCCCAGCACGGCGGCAAACGTCGTTGCACGCGCGCCGAAAAAGATTTCCGGATTGTACAAGGTGCTACGGAAGATAAAGCGCTTCAGCCCATCCACGTCTTTGTCGGGATACGAGTGTTTCGGCGTAAAATACACCGCGCCGTAGGGACTCCACTTGTCGCGAAAAATCTGCGGATCGATAACCGGCGACACCTCCCGGATATCGCGCTCATAATCGTCGCTCATATAGCCGATGTATCCGTCGCCCCACGGGGCCTTTTCATGGAACATGGCCCCGGCCTGCGCAACGAAGGTCGTAACCAGATAGGCGTTTTTGCGATCGTGCGTCTCCTTCGTCAAGGCAGGGCCCACGCCCCAGTGCCAAAGCCCTGCAAGAACGACAAACACGCACGCCAGAGCCCCTGTGGCGCGCCGTTGCTCTTTTCGAACAAAGGCCTGCGCGAGAAGGCTTGCGAAAACGAGAACGATATTTTCCATTCTGAGCGCAGTTGTCAGAAAGGCAAGAAAGACAAAGGCGGCCAAAAGCCCCACATGCCGCCCCTGCGGACGCGTGAGAAGAACGAACGTCAGGAACAGAAGGCCGCTGTTAATAAATCCTAAAAGCGCATCGCGGGTAAAAAAGCTGTTATAGGAAAGAACGACAGGATGGGCGCAAAATACGAGCAGGAACAAAGACGTCCATACAAGAGACACCTTGGCCGAGCGGACATAGAAGACAACGCTTGCAACAAGAAGCGCAAGGCAGGCCGCATGCAAAACGGCCATCGAGCCAAACCCTCCGGTCAGCTGATAGATGGCGGCATAAATTAGCGGATAAAACGTCGAATACCAGCTACTGAAGCCGAGCGTCAGCGTCTGCATGGGCCCGGAGGTCGAATCCCATCCGATCAAACCCGGCCACTGGCCATAAACCCAAACGGAATACCAGAGAAACAGCGCACCGAACAACAAGGCGTTCTTCGGATGCCGCCGCACACGTTGCGCATAAAGGAAAAGCAGGGTCAGAGGCAACGCGCCGACCAATCCGGCGACAATATCGACCGCTACAAGAACGCCTTGGGAGCGCGTCGAGAACCGGCTCATATTCATAAAACCGTTCGGCGTCGAAAAAGTGCAGGACTCCGGGCTGTTACGAACCAGCGGTTCCGTCTCGATCTCGTCGCCGCCCACGGGTCTGATCAGCAAGTCGGCGATAGCGGGACACTCCGACACCTTTTTGGCGACAAGATCGATCTGAACGCCCAGACGCATTCCGGGCAAAAGCGTGCTGTTCCAAGTCAGTCCCTGCCCTTTTTTGAACAGCGCCTCGGCCTCTTTCGCCTCGCGAACGACAGGAATGGCTTTACGTTGATCGCCGTTGAACCCATAGCCGTTGTCATAAGACAGGTGGGCCTCGCCATCCAAAGGAGCGGAGACAACCATCGCCAGAGGCGGCACATGAGGCCCCAGAGCAAGGAGGCTCAAAACGATCAAGAGCGCAATTGATAAATACGCCGCCAAAGGAGTAAAAGGATGTTTCGTATGCATGGCTATGCTTGGAATCGGTGAAAACGAAATCCGGGCGCGCCGATCATGACTCGGACAGCCAGATATATAAACAGATCCCGCCGTCCGCGCAATCGGCACGGCACAGGGAAAGGCCCTTGGCAAGCAGACTCTTGAAGATGAAAAAAACGCATATTCAGGCTATCAAATTTGTGTTCGTTTCCGGTGTCGGCTGGCTATTGGATATGTGCGTCTACACCTATCTTGTCGCGCTTGTCGGGATTACGGCGTTTACGGCCAATCTTGTCAGCGGAAGCTGCGGCGCGCTCTTTTCTTTTATCGTCTCGCACGAACGCATTTTTGAAAAGAATAAAACCGGGCTGACTCTCAAAGTGCCGATTTACCTTGCCTATACGGTCGTGAACATCGTCGTGGCGTCCTTCTGCATCAAACTGGTGCAAAACTGGATGATTCTCGCCACGGCCCCCTGCTCCTTTTGCCAGATCAAGGGTTTCTATCCGGTGGTCGCGAAGATCATCGTAACGCCGTTCACGCTCGCCATGAATTTCGTCGTCTCGCGCATCCTGAGCGAACGCTTCGGCAGCCCGGAACACTCCGGTCAGGGCGAAGTCTGAGTTCCGGCTCCCGTTTGGGGGTATAAAATCTCCCGCTCATAGCGATCGACAAGCTTCGCCCGGTATTCGTGCGCCAGAAAGCCTTTTTTGCCGAACATATACCTCAACGCGAGGCCAAGGGTTTCGAACGACTGCCGGAAGAGCTTCACATTCGAAACCTGATCCTCCTCGCGCCACGATATGGGAAAGAAGCGGATTTTTGCAATCCGCGCGCAAGCCCCCAGCAACAGGCTGCAACTGAAATGAAGCCCGTCCGGAAACGAGGTGTAAAACCGGCTCTTCAAAAAATCGACGCTGTAGAAATTGAGACCGGAGCCGAGATCCTTGACAATCTTGAGGGTCGCCAGCGAATACGCGACGTTAAAAACGTAATTGCCGGCAATCCGCACGGGCGAATACCCCGTGATCCGGCTGCCCCTCATAAAGCGCGAGCCCAGAAGGCAATCGTATGCAAGGTGAGCGCCGTTTTTCAGTTCGGGGATCAGATCGGCAATACTCCCCTGATCGTCGCCGTGAAGAAGCGCGACATGCGTAAATCCGTTTTCAATTGCATAAGCAAAAGCCGACTTGTGCGACCCGCCCAAGCCGTAATTCTGGAGATTCCGCGCAATTTTTACGGAAACGCCCGCAAGGCTCTGCGCAGCAGCCGTGGCGACATCGATGCTTTTGTCCTTGCTGCCGTTGTCGAGAACGAGAATCTCCGAAAACCAGCGCGACACCTCCGGGCTTCTGAACTGCTCGAGCACGCGGCCGATCTGGCGCTCGCAATTGTAGACGGGAATAAAGACAAGGATTTTATCGGTCATGAAGGCCTCAAAAGCAAACGGAACAGCCAAGTCATGCACGCACATGCTCCGGGAAACAAGCGCAATTTTTCCGATTCGCGGTTTGTAAGCGCTGGATTTACAGACGGGAAGGTTTTAGTGTCGAACGCATTCCGACAAGAGAATTGAGGATAAAAATGGGACGTAAAATAGTCATTACGGGCGCGGCCGGATTTATCGGCTCGCAGCTGGCATGGGAGCTTCATTCCAAGGGCAACGAGGTTGTGCTGATTGACGACCTGTCCTTCGGCTACGAATCCAACCTTCTGGTCGACAACAAACCTTTCGGCCGGTTTGTCAAAAAAGACGTCCGCGAGCCGGATCTGCACGAGGAGTTCAAAGGCGCCGATTGCGTGTTTCATCTGGCCGCCATCTCGGCCCTGCCCGTCAACCAGAGCGAACCCGCGCGGGCCATAAGCATCAACGTCGCAGGCACAGCCAACGTTCTGGAAGCCGCCCGAAGGGAAGGCGTGCGCCGCGTGGTTTTTGCAGGCACCTCGGCCATCTACGAAAACAACGCCAAGTTCCCCTGCCACGAGGACGATCCCGTATCGCCCCGCCTCACTTACAGCCTCAGCAAATGGCAGGCCGAAAAACTCTGCGAAAGCTTCTCGAAAATCTACGGAATGGAAATCGCCGTAACGCGTTACTACAACGTCTACGGCCCGCACCAAGACATCCGGCGCAAATCCCCGCCGTTTGTGGGCTATGTTGTCCGTGAGCTTCTGAACAACCGCGCGCCCGTTCTTCACAGCAACGGCGAACAGCGTCGCGATTACGTCTTTCTGCGAGACGTCAACCGCATCAACATCGCCTGCATGACCGAAGACTCGGCCAAGGGCGAGGTTTTCAACGTCGCCTCCGGAAAAGCCTATTCGGTCAACGAGATGTACGATTGCATCGCCAAAATCGTCGGCACAAACATCAAGCCGGTTTTCGTTCCCGCCGCCCGCTTCTGGGATCAATATCCCGATCTTTTTCAGGGAAACAACCCGATGGACCCGCATATTCTCGAAAAAGAGGTCGAGAAGTTCACGCTCGGCGCGACCGAAAAGGCCGAGCGCCTTCTGGGCTGGAAAGCCGAAACGCCGCTGGAAGACGGTCTTCGGGAAACGGTCGAATACACGCGCCGTCTCCTTGCAAACGGCTAACCCGCCAAAGGCCGCGCCATGCCCCCATCGAACGCTCCCGTTGTCAATCTTGTCATGCCCATGGCGGGCCGAGGCTCCCGTTTCGCCGCCAAGGGCTACACATGCCCGAAGCCCCTGATCCCCCTTGCGGGAAAGCCCTTTTTCGAATGGGCCTACCGCTCCGTGGCCAACTCGTTTCGGATTGCGGAGTTTGTCCCCGTCATTCTCGAAGAACACGCCGCAAACCACGGACTCGACAAGGCGCTGCTCGAAACGGCTCCGGGCGCATCGGTCGTACAGCTCAAAACGGTCACGTCTGGCGCGCTCGAAACGGCTCTTGCGGGCATCCGGCGCATCGAGAACGATGCCCCCATCATCGTCAACGACTGCGACCACGCCTTCGACGCCGGAAAGCTGGCGCAAAAAACAGCCGAGCAAGCCGAAGCCCTTCCCGCCGGAATTCTGAGCCACTTCCTCGCAACCGATCCCGTCTATTCCTTTGCAGAATACGACGCTGACGGGCAGCTTCTCAGAACGGCCGAAAAAGTCGCAATCAGCAATCTGGCCATCGCCGGATGTTACTGGTTCAAGAACAAGGAGACGGTGCTTGCGTATGCCGGACGCTATGTCCAAAACTGTCCCTACAACGAGCTCTTCGTCAGCGGTCTCTACAACGCGATGCGCGAAGGCGGAGAAAAAGTTCAGGGTGTCATTCTGGACAAGCATCTCTCTTTCGGAACCGTTTCCGAATACGAAGCCGCCCAAAAAGTCCTTGCCCAAAATCCGGATTGGGGCAAACCTTCCCTGCACTCCTCCCCCTCATGGGAATAAACGACAATGAGCAAGAGCGATTTTTTGTTTTTCCTCGGCGCGACCGCGCTTTTGTTCCTCGGGCATCTCTTCCGCTCGTCGCGGTGGGGCATCATTCTGGGCCGCCCTAAAAACGAAGAGCTCCGCCTGCGCTTCACCGCGCTTTCGGCAGGCTATATCATCAACGCCCTGCTTCCCTTTAGAATCGGAGAATTCGTCCGTTGCTGGCTCTTCTCGGCGCAAAGCAAATCGTCGCTGGCCCTGTCGGTCGGCTCCGTGGTCGTCGAGAGAATTTTCGACCTTTTTGCGCTCGCTCTCATCTATTTTGCCTACGGCTTTTTCCTGAGCGGCTTTCCCGCCCTCGCAGCCCTCAAGCTTTTCGGCCTCGCCTCGTTTCTGCTTGCCGCCATCTACTGGATCAAACTGTCTTCCGCAGGCCGAAAAATCGTCTGGGCCGTCGCCAGCGTTTTTAACGACAAGATCCGCTTCTTCCTTCTGGACGCAAGCATGGCCCTCACCGAATGCATGGGCACCACCCTCAAGGCCGCCGGTCTGTTTGTCATCCAGTCCGTCGCCATGTGGGGGCTCTATCTTGCGTCCTATGCCCTGATCGGCCGCGCGATCCATTACGATTTCTCCCACGTCATGGCCTTTTTCTACGGCAACTTTTTCCACTCGGTGGTTTATCAGCTGCTCGAAACGGACCTGCAAACCGCAGGCGCGCTTGCGTTCTATACCGTCTCTCCGATCCTGCTTGTCCTTGTCTACGCCTATTTCCAGAAGCTTCTGCCTCTGGGCCTTGGCCGCTCCCTCTGGTGGCTCACGGACCCCTTGCTCCGCTTCGAGCGCCGCGCCAACGATTGCTTCAGCGCTTCTGAAGAATACGGCGCGTTCCTCTACCGGCACTTCAGCGGCGACGCCAGCCTGACCTCCGACTTCGACACCCACGCCATTCAGGACGCCAAGGTCATCCGCCATCTCGCGGGCGGCTCGGATGCGCTGACGGCGCTTGTGCAGGTTAACAATCAGCTTCGCTACCGCAAATACGCCGTCGGCGGCGCGGCCAAAAAACTGGGAGATCAGGCCGAATGGCTCGAAGCCCACAAAATCGAACTCCCCCTGACCCCCGTCTTCGACAAGCGCGTCAACGGCGAACGGTGCATCTACGACATGCCCTATTCGATGTCGTCTCGCGACTTCTACGACTACATCCACATGAGCGACATCGAAGACTCATGGAAAACCCTGTCCGACATCCTCTCGCACATCCACGCCTTCCATACGGCCCATGAAGGCAAGGACGCAGACGACGCCCTTGTCCGCAAATACGTTCAGGAAAAAGCCGTCAAGAACTTCCATACCATCGAAACCACATTCCCCGACATCTGCGGCGCAAAGGAAATTGTCGTCAACGGCAAGGCTATTTCGACGGAAAAGATCAAAAAGCTCGTTTGCGAAGAGTACCTCCTGCCCCGTCTCTCCAAAAGAAAAACGGCGATCATTCACGGCGACCTGACCATCGAAAACATCATCTTCGACCCCAAGACTCCCAAAGGCTGGTATCTGATCGACCCGAACGTCGGCAACGTTTTCGAAACTCCGCTTCAGGATTACGCCAAGCTGTTCCAATCGCTGCATCTCGGCTATGAGCCGCTGAACCGCAACGTGCCCTGCTGCCTGTCGGAGCGCGGCATCGAGTTCTTCATCCCGAGAACCACCTACTACGACGCGCTGTTCAAGCGCACCTCGGGATACATCGAAGGAAAATTCGGCATCGATGCGCTGCGCGAAATCCGCCTGCACGAAATCGTGCATTTCCTGCGCCTGACCCCCTACAAGATCCGCAAAGCGCAGCACAGCGGCCTGTTGTTCTTCGGATGCCTGTGCCTGCTGATCGACAGCTATATGGACGATTTCGAAACCGCCTGAGCAACGGCTATTTCACGGACTTGATAAACGCCTCGACCTCGCCGCGCGTGCCGGGCAGCGCAAGGGTCTTAGCAGCCTTGTCCGTAGAGATTTCGTAGCGAACGACCGGAACGGTTTCGTCTGCAGGAACCTGCCGCCCCGCCAGAGCCATGATATCCCTGACCGGGATCGTCCCCTGAGCCGTAAGATTGAACACTTCTCCCGAAACGCCTTTCGAAACAAGCTCCCAAACCAGCCCCGCCGACGTATCCGTGCCGATAAACTGAAACGCGCTATCGGGATGAACCCAAAGACGGTCGCCGAACAAACTATCGTAAACGGCGTTTTTCTTGAGCCCGGGCCCCACAAATCCGCCCTGACGGATAATCAGCCAATCCTTGGCCACATGCCGGACGCACTGCTCGGCAAGGTACTTGTGAAAGCCGTAAGGGCTCTGCTTCGCAATATCGAGGGAAAGCTCTTCGCGCGTCAGCGCCGGATCGGAGCAATCGGGATAAACATCGCTTGTCGAAAGAAAGACGTATTTTTTGTATTTGAAATCGACAAGGCTGTTGCGAACGCTTGCGACGCTGGCCTGAAAATCCTCCTTGGGATGCTCCCTGGAAAAGAATTTCCGCGAATTGCCGTTGGCGTTAATCAGAACGTCGCATTCGGCTCCGATGTGCGAGGCATAATCGTCCTTCTCGACAACCACAACCTCCTGCCCCATCGCGCGCAAAACGCGCGCATAAGCCGAGCCCACAAATCCGTTTCCACCGATAAGAATAATCATGGCCCGCCCCGGGTTTTAAACGTTTCCGTAAACGCTGTTGCGAAGCATCGTATAGCCGCGCAACAGTTCGCCGATGCCCGTATCGAGCGTCCAGTCGGGAGCCCAGCCCGTGGCCTCGAGCTTGTCGTTCGAAACGATATAGTCGCGCTTGTCGGGATCTTCCCCAATCGGCGCTTCGAGATAAACGAAGCCCGGCACATGCTCCTTGATCTTTTCGCAAAGCTGGATTTTCGACAGGTTCGCCGACGAAAGACCGACGTTGTAGGCCTGTCCCCCCATTTTCTCGTAATTGCCGATTCCATGAAGAAACGCTTTAACAACGTCGCGTATATGTATGAAATTGCGCCTGAAATGCCCTTCGAACAATACAACCGTCCGGTCGGTTACCGCGCGCCACGTCAGATCGTTGACCAAAAGATCCAACCGCATGCGCGGCGACATGCCGAAAACCGTCGCAAGCCGGAACGAAATACCGTTGCCGCCGTCAAGAACGGCCTTCTCAGCCTCGACCTTCGAGGTCCCATAAAGCGAAATCGGCCTGAGCGGCGTTTCCTCGGTACAGAAGGCGTCTTTTTCGCCCACGCCGTAACCGGAATTCGTGGTCGGAAACAGGATGCGCTGTCCCTTGCCCGCCAGTTTGACCAGCATGCGAACGGCGTCGCTATTGGTCGTCTGCGCATTCAACGGATCGCGCTTGCACAAGGGAGCCCCGACCAAAGCCGCCAGAGGAATTATGATATCGGCTTTTGCCACAAGGCCCTTAACCAGATCTTCGTCGCGCACGTCGCCTTTGACGGGCATAAAGTCCGGGTTTGCGCAGCAGGCCGCGAGGGTCGTATCGCCGCGCGGGAAAAGATCGAGCGCCGTAACGGCATAGCCTTTATCGAGAAGCGAAGGAGCGAGGACGGAACCGATGTAGCCAGCGGCCCCGGTAATAAGAACTTTTTCTTTTGTCATGAGAAACCCGGAACGATCATAGAAAAAAACGAGCCCGAACATAACAGGAACGGGCAAAAACGTATGTCATACCTAATATAGCAGGCCCAAGCAGGCAAGTCAGAATAATCACTGAGTCCGCCGAATATGCAGAGCTTAGATTTATATGGATTATGTGGGCAGGCTATGCTTTTTGTTGAAGACGAATTTTACCGAAGGAACAAGCGTTTCAATGCTGGGAAAAACGATACGCGCCCTATGGAGTCGGCTGCCGTTACCTTTGCGCAGAAGCATAGTGTCTATCTATGGCCGGATCGGCATGAAAAAACTTTCCCCCGCACGACGCATTGAGCCGGGAGACATTGTGGTCGCGGGCCTTTTCGGAACCGTATCCGGCCTGGGCGTTGGCGTCCGAACCCTTGTAGACCGGATGCGTTCGGTCGGCATGAAAGTCGGAACGGCCAACATAAGCCGCGTCGCGCTTCTGGAAGACCTCGACGGCGGGCCCGTATGGTCGAACGACCATACCGAAGGCGGCGTACTGATTATGTCCCTCAACCCCAATCTGATCGCCTTCGCCTTTACAAGCCTCGGCTACAAGCGCATCAGCTCGCGGCATGTGATCGGGATATGGTATTGGGAACTGCAAACCTTCCCGAAAGACTGGGAAACAGCCGTCCGCTGCGTCGACGAATTCTGGGTCGGCAGCCGCTTCATAGCCGAAGGCCTTGCAAAAATCGCGGGTTCGAAGCCGATCCACGTTGTCCCCATGCCCATCGACGTCTCAGCCTACCCTGCCCCGCCCACGCGCGATCCCCTGCCCCC
>JAQUUS010000231.1 GCA_028693775.1 Alphaproteobacteria bacterium
AGCTCAGCATGGTGTTCAAGCAGTTCGTGCGCAGGCCTTCGCACGCTGCCCGGAAGAGGAAGAAGCCGCTGTCCGCCAAAAAGTCTTTGAGGTCTTCGATCCGTTCGCGCTTTTCGAATCTCGTTAGAACCTCGTTGAAGTATTTGTCGTTGTCTTCGGCGACGATGTCTCTCCACATCAGCGACGAGTTCATTCGCATGATGCCGTTGGCCAGTTCCGGTTTTCCGACGTCATAGAGATAGTCTGCGAAGTCCATCACTTTTTGTGGATCGCTTATTTCGATGCCGTGGGGCATCCCCGTTCTATTTTTTTCTCGAACGGCGTGCGCGTAGACCTTTTCCGCTATGGCGTACTTTTTTATGCCCAGAAGGTATTCTGTGAACGGGGCTAATCTTTCCAGTTCCGTGGGGGATAAATCGATCGATTTCCCTTCGTGGATATTCACTAAAAGTTCAAACATGGTTTTTGTCGACGCTTATATGAAAGTAAAAAAATAGAAGCCCGGGATTATTAGTCAACTATCTATAAATTATAGCATTTTGCTCTGATAGAACAATTAAATAAATAGTTTCATCTTGTGTGCGGAGCCCGGTTGCGGCCTCGGGTAAAACCTTTATTCGGGAAAAATGCATTTATTTCAAACGGTAAGTGAGAAGCCTTAATGTACGCAAGGTTAATGCTCATTTGGACGGAGCGGTTTTCGTTGGAAACAGCTCATTCCGGGACGGCCTTTTTTGCGAAAAAATTCTGTTTTCGTTTTTTTTGCTCTTCCGAAAAAACGGCAGGCGAAAACGGACGGTTTGTTCAGGCAACGAGCCTTTTCTTTGCTCTACTTCTTGTCTTAACTTGTGCTGGCCGAACTCGCTTTCGGCGCGTATGGTGTCCTTCTAAAAAACAGCAGAACATGGACAGGATGGCAAACCATGAGAGTTCTCAAGGTTTTTTGCATATCGTTTTTCTTGCTTTTTTCTGGAGCGGCCGGGGCTTTGGCTTCCGGCGACGGCGGCAGGGATCTTTCGATCCTTCGCGTGACCCCCGGCGGCTCCGACGTTCCCGCTGGGCGGCAGGTCGTTATTCAGTTCAACAGGCCTGTTGTGCCGGTCGGCCGCATGGACAGGGGGGCCGAGACTATTCCGGTCGATATTTCTCCCGAACTCAAGTGCCAATGGCGCTGGCTCAATACCTCCGCTCTTGCCTGCAATCTCGACAGCAAGGACGGGCTTAGGCTGGCGACGCGCTATACAGTGACCGTCAGGCCCGGGTTGACGGCCGAGGACGGTGCGACGATCGACGACGTTTTTGTGCACAGCTTTACGACGAAAAGGCCGGACGTTCGCTATGTCTGGTTTCGCCGCTGGCTCTCGCCGCGCGAGCCGGTTGTCAGGCTGACGTTCGATCAGCCTGTGACACGCCGTTCCCTTGAGACTTGCCTTACGATGGAGACTGTCGGGGAGGATGAGGATAAATCCTTTGCGGTCAAGGCGTCTGCGGATCCGCAGGACAAGGATGCGCCGGTGATTTTGCCCGTTCCCGGCGCCAAGGCTGTGGTTGTTTTTGCGCCCTCGGAACCGCAAAAGAGCGATGACGATTTGCGCGAGAAGGATGGCGATGAGGCGCGGCGCGTTTGGCAGGTTTCGCCGGTCGATCCTTTGCCTTCCGATACCGATATTCGTCTCGATCTCAAGCCGGGCCTCGTTTCGGCCCTTGGCGACGAGCGTGGGGCGGGACGCGGCGCGTTGACCAAGTTTCGGACTTTTCCGGGGTTTTCGTTCCTTGGTGTCAAGTGCTATGGCAGCGACAACGATATCGTGCCCGTTGTTCTTGCGCCGGGGCAGGCCGAGCCGCAGAAACTTTGCAACCCCATGAAGGGGGCCGCTCTCGTTTTTAACAGCCCTGTTTTGCGCTCGGCAGTCGGGAAGACCGTTAGCGTTTCTCCGGGCTTCGAGGCGTCTTCGGATTTGTGGAACGGGAGGGATTCGTCTCAACTTGGCGACGCTTATGTCAAGGACAAGACTTACGATATTTGGCTTCCCGACGGGATCAAGGCGGCTTTCTCCTATACCGTCAGGACCAAGGGCGATGCGCTTCTGGAGGACGAGTTCGGGCGGCCTTTGCAGGAGGATATCGATTTTTCCTTCCGCACCGATCATCGTAAGCCCAACTATGAGATTGTTCATTCCTCGGCCGTTCTGGAGCAGGGGATCGATTCCGATGTTCCTCTTTATGTCAACAATCTTCGCAAGGCTTCGTTGCACTACCGGCGCTTGACGGCTCAGGGCGCTCAGGAGGGGCTTGTTTTCGAACAGGATATTCCGGAGGTTCCCGATGTGCAGTTTGCCGTTCCGTTCCATGTTCGCGATATGCTGGAGGGGAAGAGCGGGGCCGTTTACGGGCATTTGGCCACGGATCCTTCTGTGCCCAAGAACGGCGAGCGGGGGCGGCTTTTGGCCATGGTCACGCCGTATCAGCTCCATGCCAAGCTCGGGCATTGCAACAGCCTCGTTTGGGTGACGGATTTGGCTACGGGGCTTCCCGTTTCGGGCGCGAAGGTCGCAATTTACAAGGATTCGATTGCGGGCTTGCGCGATGGGGTCGCGCCTTTGTCGGAGGCTTTGACTTCGGAGGACGGCGTGGCCGTTTTGGCGGGGACGCAGACGCTCGATCCCATGTTGCAGATGAACTGGGGATGGCGCGACGAGCAGGAAAAGCTTTTCGTTCGCGCGGACAAGGACGGCGAGATGGCGCTCATGCCTTTGAGCCATGAATTCCTGATTAACGGATTTCGCTCGGTGGGAGAAAGCGTTTATTCGCATACATGCAAGCGCTACGGTCATGTTGTGGCTTGGGGCACTACCGCTCAGGGCGTTTACAAGGCGGGCGATACGATCCAGTACAAATTCTATGTGCGCGATCAGGACAACGACGGGTTCGTTCCGGCGCCGAGAGACGGGTATTCTTTGGAGATTGTCGATCCGGCGGGGAACAAGGTTCATGAGGTCAAGGATCTTTCGCTCAGTTCGTTCGGGGCTTATTCAGGCGAATTCACCGTTTCCAAGCAGGGGGCTGTGGGGTGGTATCGGTTCCGGCTTTCTAACGCCTTCGGCGAAGGGGGAGACGGCAAAAAACGCAGGCAGGATGTCGAACGCGGCCATGTTTGGATTCCGATGCGCGTGCTGGTCAGCGATTTCACGCCGTCGCCGTTCAAGGTGACGAATGGGCTCAACGGCGATTTGTTCCGCGCCAAGCAGGAGGTTGAGGTTTCCAGCCTTGCCAAGCTTCATTCGGGCGGCGCTTATGGGGATGCCAATATTCGCGTTACGGCGATGCTTCAGAGCAGGCGTTTTGCGCCGAAGACGTCTGAGGCCAAGGACTTCTCTTTCGGGA
>JAQUUS010000232.1 GCA_028693775.1 Alphaproteobacteria bacterium
TCGATCGCGGTAGCGGCCAAGCGTTGCGGACGATATGTAACGCTTGTAGGCCGCTCGCTCTGGCGCACGGCCGAAGTCGCGGAAGAATGCGGCTACCTCCCCGAATTCAACGAATTCCTGAGCGAAAACGAAGCCATGCTTTCCCCCCGGGACAAAATCGTGATCGTGGCAACGGGTTGTCAAGGCGAAGCGCGCGCAGCGCTATGGCGGATTGCGGTCGAAGACCATCCCGAAATCGACCTCGACACGGGCGATACGGTTGTCTTCTCCTCGCGCGAAATTCCCGGCAACGAAAAACAAATCGCGCGCCTGCAAAACAGCCTGATCGCGCGCGGCCTTCGCGTCCTCACGGCGCAGGACCGCCCGGTGCACGTCTCCGGCCACTCGGCGCAAGAGGAGCTGGCCGAACTCTACAAATGGACAAGGCCGCACCTGTCGGTCCCCGTCCATGGAGAAACGCGCCACCAGAACGAACACGCGCGCATCGCCGACGAAGCGGGCGTCCGGCACACAATCGTCCCGACCAACGGACAAATCGTGCGGCTCGGCCCGGGCATACACGAAATCGTAACGGAAGTCCCCGCAGGCCGCTGGGGCCTCGACGGCAAGATCCTGCGCCGCATCGACGCGAGCATCGCCAAAGACCGCAAAAAGATGAGCATGAACGGCGCGGCGGTCATCACGCTGGTGATGAACGCAAAAGGCAAATCCGTCCGCGACCCGCAAGTAACGCTGATCGGCCTGATCGACGACAGCGCCGCAACCTCCCTGCAAGACGATCTGACCGCGCTGATCCTCGACACCGTCGAAGAGCTGCCCAAATCGTCGCGCATCGACGACGCGGCCATACGCCACGCGGTCGCGCTGGCGGTTCGCCGCCGGGTCAACGAGATCCACGGCAAAAAACCCGTAACCGACGTCCACGTCGTCCGGGTCTAGCCCCTCATCGCGCGCCTGCGCCAAACGAGCATGAGCGCCACGCCCGCCTCCAGCACAAGGCTGACGAGCGCATAAAAGCTCGTCACAAGCGTAAAATTCTGGAGCGCCAAAAGGCTGAGTCCGTGCTTGACGGCAGTCAGAACATATTTGAAAGCCAACTCCTCGTCCGGCTTCGCATAAGACTTGCGAAACGTGGGATAATAGGCGACAGCATCGATCCCGGTCACAAGAAGAACGGACCAAAGAGGATCCTTGGTCACAATCCACAAAGGAATGGCCAAAATGGTCGAAAGAAAAGAAATCCAGTCCCCGCGAGTAATGTTTTTCTCGCCCCTGAACACGGCAATAATACCGATGCCGATGCAAACAGCCGCGCTGAATCCCGTAACCCACGCGCCCGCGCCCGCGTTATCCGAAATCTGGGCAAAAAACGCGACGGCGGAAGAAAGCCCCCAAACGAGCCACGAAAACGCATGAGGCTTCGTTCTGGCGACAAAAATGGATCTGACGTAGGGAACGTAACTAACGAAGGCGATGACAAGCGACAAGGCCCCCATAACGTCTTTGCTGATCATAAAACCTCACCCTGCCCAACCAGAAGGCAGAAGAAGCGAGAACGCGTTAACGGAGCGTTAAAAAGAAACCGGCGCCCGGGGAAACATCCTGGGCGCCGGCGTCTTACCCAACCCTAACCAAGCTTATCGAGGTCCTACTCTGCGGCCGAAGCCGCCGTTTCCGAAGCGTGGCGTTCAGCCACGGGACGGTACTCCTGCATCCGTGTAGCCCTGAGCCCGCGAACGCCGTGATGATCGAGCAGGGTCATCCACGAGCGAAACTCTTCTTCTGACAGATTGTAGCGTTCGCACGCCTCGTTGAAAGACAACAGCCCGTTGCGCACAGCGGCGACAACCTGAGCCTTGCGGCGAACGACCCATCGCTGGGTATTGGGAGGAGGAAGATGGCTAAGATCTTTCTCACGCGAAATTCTGACGATCTTGACTTGATCCCCGTCTGTCGAAAAAGAGGGTTGTTTGTCGGTCATAATAGGCTCCTCGGAAAAATAAAATTCTCAATACAAGGGGAAGAATATACCCGAATTTTTAAAATATGGCTAACCGGTAAGGTTAATATACGGAAACAACTGTGAAAAAATCCAAAGAAAAAGAAGGCATTGAATCGTATTTACGATGAATTTTCAGGCGGTTTGCCCCTGCGGGGCGCGTTTACATTTAAGGACGTTTTGAGACTAAAATTTTATGCCTGCCCCACCTCGGAAAGGCGGGTAACCAGTGGCCCCGCCGCGCCGAGGGCCAAAAGGCGGCGAATTTTCCTCTCGGCCCTGCGCCGGGCCTCCCAAAGAACGGCGCTCATCCAGAAAGGCGTATGAGGCATGGGCGCGAATTTTTCGTGCGCGTCGAAATCGTAAGGATGAATAGAGGTCCACAAAACCTCGCCGGGCTTTGCCTTCGACAGAAAATGCTTCGCGATAAAAAACGGCATCTCATAAAAATAAATACCGCCCAGATAAGGCACGCGCGCCCCGGCGAACGAAGCGACAGGCAACGGAAACTCCACAAGCCCGTTGGCCCACCTGAACGCAGACGTCTTCGCGCCCGGAAAGCCGAACCGCGAAACGGACGTCGGCATAATGCTGGAAGAATAAAGAAAGCCCAGCTCCGCAAGAATATCGAGCGCCCACGCCGTCTGCGGCGTCAAAGAATAGCAAGGCGCGCGAAACCCCGTCACGCGATACCCGAAAAGCTGCTCCAGCCGATCCTTGTCCTCGCGCGTTTCGACAAAAAAGCGCAACCGCTCTTCCTCGGTCAAAGGCACATGAGCATGGGAATGAAAGGCAATTTCATGCCCGCGCTCCGCAATATCGCGAACGAGAAACGGCGCTCCTTCCGCAACCTTGCCGACCGCGAAGAAAGTCGCCTTGACCCCGCCCAAAGCATCGCACATATCGAGAATGCGGCGCGTCATCAGAACGTACCGCCCGTCCGGAGCGTAGCGCCCCGTGGGGTCTTCGAGATCTACCGTCAGAGATACGTTCATCCGCCTCACACAGCCCCTTTGATCTTGTAAAGGAGATCGAGCGCCTGCCTCGGATTCAAAGCATCCGGATCGAGCGACATCAAAAGCCCCTCCAGCTCCTTGCTGATGGTCTTGACGTCAGGCGAAGCCTCCGCATCGAACGCCGGAAGCGCCCCGACGATCTCTCCGGGAGCCACGGCCTTCTTGGCGTTTTCGAGCTCGGCCAGAACCTGCGACGCGCGCGCAATGGCCGAAGGCGGCAAGCCCGCCATCCGCGCGACATGAATGCCATAAGACCTGTCCGCAACCCCGCCCACGACCTCGTGAAGAAAAACGATATCCTTGTCCCACTCCCTGATGCGCATGGTCGCGCAATACAGCGAAGGCAGCGTTTCCCCGAG
>JAQUUS010000007.1 GCA_028693775.1 Alphaproteobacteria bacterium
AAAATCGCGGCGGTCTCGACCATCTCGACCATAAAGGTCGAGCGTCCCGCCGCCAGATCGTCCGCCGCGCCCACGCGGCTGAACAGCCGGTCGATCACGCCGATCCGCGCCTCGGCCGCCGGAACGCACGAGCCCATCTGGGCCAAAAGAGCAATCAAGGCGTTCTGGCGCAAAAAGGTCGACTTACCGGCCATGTTGGGCCCCGTCAGAAGCCACAAATGCCGCGCCGCATCCAGATCGCAGTCGTTCGAAATAAAAGCCGTGCCGCCGTTTTTGCTCAAAGCCTGCTCGACGACCGGATGCCTCCCGCCCTTGACGTTGAACGCAAGCGAATTGTCGACCGTCGGCCGCGTATAGTTCTGCTCGACCGCCAGCTCAGCCAAAGCCGCCGAAACATCGAGCGCAGCCAAAGCCTGCGCCGTGCGCCTCAAATCCTGCAACCGCGAAACAACGTCAGCCACCAGCCCGTCAAAAAGCTGCATCTCCATGGCAAGCGCCTTGTCGGCGGCCTCGGTAATGCGGCGCTCGAGCTCCGAAAGCTCAACGGTCGTAAAGCGCGACGACGACGCCAATGTCTGGCGATGAATGAACGTATCCTTGTCGCCCATAAGCTTGTCGGCATGGGACGCCGTCACATCGATATGATAGCCGATAACCTGATTGTGCTTGATCTTGAGCGTCGAAACATGCGTATGCGCGATATATTTCTGCTGCAACCCGGCGATCAACCTGCGGCTATCGTCGCGAAGCGTCACAAGCTCGTCGAGGGGCGCATCGAACCCGCGCGCGATAAAATTCCCGTCGCGCGCCAGCATCGGCAGATCGGGCGCAAGCGCCCGCTCAAGCTTGTCGATCAACGCATTCTGCTCGCCGAGATTCTTCGTCTCGCGACGCAACGGAACGGGCATCTCTCTGGCCCGAGCAAGCTCCCCGCGAATAGCCTCGGCCTGCTTCAACGCATCGCGAACGGCCGCCAGATCGCGCGGCCCTCCGCGCCCAAGAGCCAGCCGCGCCAACGCGCGTTCAAGATCGGGCGCATGGCGCAAAGCCCCCCTGACCTTGGCGCTCACATCCGAAGAGCGAACGAAAAACGCAACGGCATCCAGCCGCTCCCCGATCTCGTCCACGTTCGTCAAAGGCGCAGTCAACCGCGCCGCAAGAAGCCGCGCCCCCGCGCCGGTTTCTGTCCGGTCGATGGCGTCAAGCAAGCTTCCGCGTTTTTCGCCCGAAAGCGTGCGCGTCAGCTCGAGATTACGCCGGGTCGCCGCATCGATAGCCACCTGAGCCCCGTCGGTTTTCTGGGGCCGCGAAAAATGCTTGATATCAGTCTTCTGCGTCAGCTCGACATAATCGAGCAACGCGCCGACCGCCGAAATTTCCGCACGCGAAAAATCTCCGAAAGCCGAAAGATCGCTAACCTCATAAACGTCCATCACGCGCCTGCGCGCATTGTCGCTGTCGAAGCGCGCATTCGGCTGCGCCACAAGCAGCGAACGCCATGGCGCAAAAATCTCCGACAAAGCCGGATCGTCCGCCAGCCTCTGCGCGACAAGAATCTCGCTCGCATCGATGCGCGCCAGAATCCCCGAAAGATCGGCAAGCGAAACGTCCTGCGCAAAAAGGCGTCCCGCCGCCAGATCGCACCACGCAACGGCCATCGTATCCCCCGCCGACGTGAGGCAAGCGAGATAATTGGAGGACCGCGCATCGAGAAGACTGTCCTCCGTCAAAGTCCCCGGCGTGATAATGCGAATGACATCGCGGGCGACAATGGACTTGCTGCCCCGCTTCTTGGCCTCGGCGGGAGACTCCTGCTGCTCGCAAATAGCGACGCGAAACCCCGCGCGGATCAATTTCGAAACATAGGTCTCGTAGGAATGAGCAGGCACGCCGCACATCGGCACATCCTGCCCCTTGTGTTGCCCGCGGCGGGTCAAAGCGATATCGAGCGCCTTCGAGGCCATCACGGCATCGTCGAAAAACATTTCATAAAAATCGCCGAGCCGGAAAAAGAGCAAACAGTCGCGATGCTGCTCCTTGACGGCAAAATACTGGGCGAGCAAAGGCGTAGCCGCTTCAGGCGCGGAAAGATCTTTAAGAAAGGAGGCCTGAGCAGCAGTCATCGTAATCCCTGAAAAGACAATGGTTTTTCGAAAAATACAATGCCCGCCCCGCGTCTTCAACCGCCGGATGGGCTTATCCCCAAATTAATTGATCGAAATATGAAAATCGCCGTCCGGAACGCCTTGTGTTATACTTAATAGTTAAGAAAGCGAGGGACAAATGACCTTTCTTCGAACCGAGTGCTTCCTGACCGGCCGCCCCTTGGGCCACTACAGCCTGCTGGACGAAATCGCCGCCTTTTTCGCCAACCCGAAAAATGCCGCCTCCGGAATTGTCTATCAGGGCCCCGCCGTCCTCTACAAACTCCCGACCATGCGCCCGCCGCGCGAAGTGCTGTTAGGCCCCCCGAAGGAGCGTCCGGCAGAGCGCAAAATGCACGAGACAAGACCGATTAAAATGGAAACGTCTCCCGCGCCGAAAGGAAAAGGCGCAGCGTCTGCCAAAACAACCGGGAAGCTGAAGCCTGCCAAAACAAAAAAGCCGGTCCTCAGAAGCAAAAAGAAAGAGGAAGCGGACGAGGGCGAGGACTACGACGCGCTCCCCGAAACGCCCCTCCACACATGGGACGAAGCGAGGCAAGAAAACCCGGCAAAGCCGCTGGAACTGGCCCCCGACCACAAGCTCCCCAACTTCCGCCCGTCCCGCACATGGTGGGGCGTCAAGGAAGGCCACCCCAGCGCCCCCTTCATCGCAGCGGCGATCGAGATCAAGGAAGGCCCAAAACCGAAAGGCTCGGGACTAAAATCGGCAGCGCACAGCTTCGTGTCTGCGGCAAAGGCGCTGCTCGCCTCTTTCTCGCCGGAGCCCGAACCGCCGATTTCCATGGTCGTTTCCGGCTGGTCGCGCGGCAACAAAAAGCTGGAACTGGGTTAAAACCCTGACGGAAAGAGCGTTTAAGAACGTTTTTCCCTGTCGCAAGCTATTGGCCGTGTTATAAACCGGCACATGATAATCGGCATCGGAAGCGACCTGACCAACATCGACCGCATCGAAGCAACGCTCGAAAAATTCGGCGACCGCTTCGTAAAGCGCATCTTCTCGCCCGCCGAGCAAGCCAAGGCCGCGCGCCGCGCCAACAAAGCAGCGACGTACGCAAAACGCTTTGCAGCCAAGGAAGCCTGCGCCAAGGCGCTTGGAACGGGAATTCACAGCGGGGTGTATTTCCGGGACATGAGCGTCGTCAACCTTCCGTCCGGAGCCCCGACGCTTGAGCTTTCGGGCGGCGCGCTCGAGCGCCTGAAAAAACTGATCCCCGAAGGCCTGCAAGCGAAAATCCACCTGAGCCTGACGGACGACGCGCCGTGGGCGCAAGCGTTCGTGGTGATCGAAGCCCTGCCCTGACCTGGGCTAAAGAACCAGTTCCGGAAAATCCTTGCCGCCGGCTAAAGCCTCGCCGATAGGAACAAAAACTTCCGCAACCCTGTCATAAGCGGGCCGCTTGAACGCAACGATCATCGAAGGAACCTCGGTGAGAGGCGCCCACTTCCACGCGACGAACTCGGGGAATTCCGGCTCGTCCTTGCCGGTCAAATCGATCTCGTCGTCGGAGCCCAAGAACTTGAGTGCGAACCACTCCTGCTCCTGCCCGCGATACTTTCCGCGAAAAACGAGATTGTTCGAGCTGTCATGCCCGATACGGCGGTTCTGAAGCCAATCTGGAAACTCATAGCGCAAAAGCTCGGGAACCCTGGCGATGATGCGAGCATTGTTGGTGCCGATCTCTTCCTTCATCTCGCGCAAAACGGCGCTGATCGGAGCTTCGTCCTTCTGGATTCCGCCCTGAGGCATCTGCCATGCGCCGCGACGGTCGCGCCGCTCTGCGACGAGAACGAGCCCCTGATCGTTGAAAAGACAAATACCGACGCTGCGGCGATAAGGAAGTTTTTGTAAATCGATTGGCATCATTTATTGAACCATTGCGCTGACGGGTGCGAGCGCAATACCGCGCCCGGGCAAAGTCCTTGCCCACGCCTGAAGTTGATTGATCATTAAAGGAGTAGCGGCGGTAATGCCGACGGCGCGGCCGGATTGAATGGCCGTTTTTTCGAGATTTTCCAAAGCCTCGGCGATGGATTCCGGAGCGAGATCGGCATCGATCCGCTGTGTCACGGAAGCGACGGGAACGCCTGCGTTACGCGCGGTATCCGAAACGACGCTGCGCGCGGTCGCGCGGGAATCGACGATCATGAGGCCGCGTTCCCTGACAGGCTGCAAAATGAGATCGAAGCGCGACGGATCGGAGGTAATCCGGGAACTGTAAGTCGTCGTGATGCCGACATAGCCCACAGCCCTGCGAAGGGTTTTCATGAGGCGCGCGACGTTTTCGCTATTGGACAGATTGGTCAAAAGAGAATCCGGCCCCGGATCGCTGCGCGGATAATCGAACGGCTCGACGGGAAGCTGCAAAAGAATCTCATGGCCGTCCTGCCTCGCGCGGGTTCCCCAGGCGGCAACGGCAGGAGCCTGCGAATCGAAAGAAAGCGTCACCGCAGGAGGAAGCCTCGAAATAGCCTGATCGGTAATGGCACGCGACATGCCGAGATCGGAAACGACGATCGCAATGCGGGGCCGCCTGTCGGCAAGATTGAAAGGCCTGGCATAAACCTGCCACGGGCGATAGCCGCTTTCGCCGACATAAGGAAGGCTGCCTTCGGGCGTATCTTCGGTGACCCTGACGTCCGGAGCCGACGCGAGCTTGACGCTGCGATCGTTCTGATCGTTGAGAGCGGGAGCATGAATATCCGACTCGACGCGGTGTGCGTTCGGAACCCATTTTTCCGCCTGCGAACCGCCAAAGAAACTCGAAATGACGCCCCCGCCGCTTTCGCTGCGATGCTTGCTCTGGCCATACATCCACGCCGGAGGAAGCACCATGAGGGCAAAAACGACAGTCGTAACAAAAAGCTTCAGGTTGCGCGGATAGCGCGCGAGGAACGTCTCGCGGCGCGGAGGAAAAACAAAATCTTCGTTAACGTTCTCGGACATGAATCCCGAATCCTGAAAACCGAAAGCGGAACCTTAAAACATTTCCGTGCGTTGCGAAAGGTTTTAACAAACCGCGAAAAAAGGGACCGAAGCCCGCTGACGGCGGCGAGCAATAAAATGTTTTTCTTTTTTCGAAACAAAGCTATGCTGCCCAAGTCGTTAAACGAATTTAAAGAATTTATTTTCGGAGGAAGCATGTCCCGGACCGAAGAAACGCAAACCCTGCACAATCTGAAAGACCTCCAGAAAGAACTGGGCCGCAGCCGGAAGCTGACGGAGCTTCAGGACGCCGCCGACCTTCTGTTCGTGGACGCCTCGACGGACTATATGTCCAATCCCCCGCCGGGAACCCAAAACGCCGAGCAGGACTTCATGAACTGCATGGACGCCATCTACAAAGTCTATCTCGCATGGTATCAGGAAGAGCCGCGCCACAAAAACTTCCTTAGGGACGCGGACCAAATTAACTTTTTCACGCCGCGTTTCAGCCGTTGGGCGAAGAAAGCCGAAAAAGCGGTCTCGAACCCCGAAGCCGCCGACAGCCGCCATAAAGGCGAGCCGGTATTCAAGCACATCGGCGAAACAGCCGCCGGGCTCACCGAAATCTTGAAAAAGGGCAATGCACGCTGGAACGACGCGATTTCAAAAGAGCTGGAAGCCATGGATTCGCTTTTGAGCAAAGAGAACGATCTCTACAGGGCCTACCAGATCCGCCTTGCCCTGACGACGCCCATCGGCAGAAAAGCCTTCCTGAAGCAGCTCGCGCGCACAAACGCGCCGCAGCCGCAATAAGGCGCAAAAATCAAGCCTCCGTATCGACGCGAGGCACAGCAGAGCCGCCCTTGGCCACCGCAACCAGAGCCTCGCGCAGCAAACGGTCGTGAATGACATAGCCCGCCTGCAAAACCTGAACGACGGTACCGGGAGCCTTGTCTGCGGCATCGACCTCCATCATGACGCGATGGAAGTTCGGATCGAAAAGCTGGCCCATCGGATCGATCTTCTTGATTCCGAAGCGTTCGAGGGTGGCCAGAAGCTGCCGCTCGGTCGCATCGATGCCGACGACCAAATTCTTGACGGCAGGATCGGCATGATCGCCCGGAGCCGCCTCCATGGCGCGGCGAAAATTGTCTGAAATAACAAGTATTTCCTTCGCAAAATTGGCGATGGCGTATTTCGAGATCTCCTCGCGGTCTTTCTGGGCGCGGCGGCGCGTGTTTTCAGCATCGGCCATTTCGCGCAACGCGCGGTCTTTCATCTCGCCAAGCTGCTTTTCAAGCTCGGCAATGCGCTTTTGGGCAGCAGCCAGAGGGTCCAAAGCCTCTTGTTCTGCGGGCGCATCCTGCATGTTTTCGGTCTCGTTTTCGCTTTCGTTCTTCGGTTCGGTCATTTTCATTCCTTTTTTCCCTTGTAACTTCGAAAAGCGCATCGTGCAAGATTGTGTTTTTCTTGGGTATTTCAAGGGCCCACCCCCTGCATAACGAAAAACCCTTGAAAAACAGGCCGCCGAAAAGCTTATATCCATATTCCGATACAAAAGGAAATCGAACGCCCATGGCCACACCGCAAAAACTGACCTCTTCGCCCTGCACCGCCCTGAAAGGCGACCTGACGCCGCCGGGAGACAAAAGCATCTCCCACCGAAGCGTCATGCTGGGCGGCATTGCGGAAGGCACAACGACCGTCACCGGCCTTCTGGAAGGCGAAGACGTCCTGTGCACAGTGGCGGCGCTGCGCGAAATGGGCGCAAAAATCGCAAAGGACGAAAAAAACGTCTGGCATATCGAAGGCGTGGGCCCCGCAGGCCTGCAAGAGCCGAAGAACGTCCTCGACGTCGGCAACAGCGGCACCTCGGCGCGGCTGCTGATCGGCCTGTGCGCAGGCAACGCCTTCACGGCGCGGTTCACAGGAGACGCCTCGCTGCGCAAAAGGCCGATGGGCCGGATCGTCGAACCGCTGTCCCGCATGGGCGCGCGCTTCGAAAGCGAGAACGGCAAGCTGCCGCTCAGCGTAACGGGAGCCGCAAACCCGACGCCCATAACCTACGAACTCCCCGTCGCCTCGGCGCAAGTCAAATCCGCAATCCTCCTTGCCGGTCTCGGCGCGGAAGGCGTCACGCGCGTCATCGAGCCCGTCCCCACGCGCGACCATTCCGAAAACATGCTGCGCAGCTTCGGCGCAACGCTCGCCGTGACAAAGCGCGAAGACGGCGCCGACATCGTCTCCCTCACCGGCAAGCCGCACCTCAAAGCGCAGCATATCGACGTCCCTGCCGATCCCAGTTCCGCCGCATTTCCGCTCGTCGCAGCCCTTTTATGCCCCGGCTCGCGCGTCGTCCTGCGAAACGTAGGCCTCAACCCGCGCCGCGCAGGCCTGATTTCCGTGCTGCGCGAAATGGGCGGCAGCATCGCAATCGAAAACCGCCGCATGCAAGGCGGCGAGCCCGTCGCCGACCTGACCGTCACGCCGGGCGAGCTATCCGGCATCGACGTCCCGGCCTCCCACGCCCCGAACATGATCGACGAATACCCCATCCTGTTCGCCGCCGCCGCGTGCGCAAAAGGAACGATGCGCATGCGCGGCCTCAAGGAATTGCGCGTCAAGGAAAGCGACCGCCTCGCGCTGATGGCCAAAGGCCTCGCGCAGTGCGGCGTAAATCTCGACATCGAAGGCGACGACATGATCATCCACGGAACGGGCAAGCCGCCCAAAGGCGGCGTGTGCGTCGAAACCGCCATGGATCACCGCATTGCCATGAGCTTCCTCGTCCTCGGCATGCAAACGCCGGAGCCCGTAAGCATCGACGACGGAAGCTTTATCGCCACGAGCTTCCCCGGCTTCACGGCGATGATGAACGGCCTCGGCGCGAAAATCCAGAACGGCTGAGAGCCCCGCCTCAGACCTTGCAAAAACCGCTGCGAAGGATAGTCTTGCCCCGATCCATCAAGGTCCCAATGCGCGAGTCCCCATGACCCTGCCCTTTTCAGAAATGCCTTTGCCCACCCCTCCTCCGGAGCGCAAAAGCTCGTGGATTCAATGGGCGGTCCGCACGGCCTACGGGCTGATTCTTCTGGGAACGCTCACAGCGGCGCTCGGCCTCGGAGCCGTTTTTGCGCCGGGCCCCCTGCCGCAGGAAAAAACGATCCTGATCTCCATGGGCACGCGAACGAGAGACATCGGCAAGCTGCTCAAGCAGGAAAATGCCATCCATCACCCCCTCCTGCTCCGGCTCGCCGCCGCCATCTCCGGCCCGCTGAAGGCGGGCGAATACCGGCTCCCTGCGCGCGCCAGCGCCGTGGACATCGCGAAAATCATGCACAAAGGCCTCTGCGTCGTCCGGCAATTCACAGCCGTCGAAGGTCAAACGTCCGCCGAAATCGTGCGCCAGCTAAAAAACGAACCCACGCTGACCGGCCCCCTCGTCGGCATCCCCGCCGAAGGCTCGCTGATGCCCGACACCTACAACTTCAGCTACGGCGACACCCGCGCCGGCCTGATCGCGCGCATGCAAAAAGCCATGTCGGCGAAGCTGAACGACCTGTGGACCAATAGAGACGCCGCCCTGCCCCTCCGGTCCCCGAACGAAGCGGTCACGTTGGCCTCCATCGTCGAAAAAGAAACGGGCAAAGCCTCCGAGCGCCCGCGCATCGCCGGAGTTTTCTACAACCGTCTGCGCGTGAGCATGAGGCTGCAATCCGACCCGACCGTCATCTATGCGCTCACGAGCGGCCGCACGCCCCTCAACCGCTCCCTGACGCGCGACGACCTGACCGTCTCTTCCCCCATGAACACCTACGTCAGCGACGGCATCCCCCCGCAGCCCATCTGCAATCCCGGCCGGGCGGCGCTTGAAGCGGTCATGCACCCCGAACAAAACGCCTATCTCTACTTCGTCGCGGACGGAACCGGCGGCCACATCTTCGCCGCCGACCTCGGAACCCACAACCGAAACGTCGCCAACTGGCGAAAGATCGAAAGCGCCTCGCGCCCATGAGCATCGCCGAAAACCTGTCCCGTATCCGCGCGCATCTCGGAAAAGCGACGTTAATCGCCGTCAGCAAAACGCAAAGCGCCGAAGCGGTGCGCGAAGCGCTCGCCGCAGGCCAGCGCATCTTCGGCGAAAACCGCGTTCAGGAAGCGCAGGCCAAATTCCCGCCCCTGCGCGGCGACTTCCCCGATCTCGAGCTGCACCTGATCGGCGCGCTGCAAACCAACAAAGCGGCAGACGCGGTCGCCCTGTTCGACGTCATCCAGACGCTCGACCGCCCCAAACTCGCCGACGCCGTCGCCAAAGCAATCCAAAAAACCGGAAAACGCCCAAGGTTCTATATCGAAATCAACATCGGCCGCGAGCCCCAAAAAGCGGGCATCGCGCCCGAAGACGCCGAAGATTTCCTCGCCTATTGCCGGACCGCCTGCCAACTCGACATCGCAGGCCTCATGTGCATCCCGCCCGAAGAACAAGACCCCGCGCCGTATTTCAAGGAGCTGCGCGCGCTCGCAACCCGCCTCGGGTTGCCGCACATCAGCATGGGCATGAGCGCCGACTACGAAACGGCCATCGCCTGCGGCGCGACCGAAGTGCGCGTCGGAACGGCCCTTTTCGGAAAAAGGCCCGCCAAAGCCTAGAAGTGCGTCCCGCTCTTCGAAAGCTCGCCGACAACGCTGAAAATCGAAAGCATGGTCCACGCGATAACGCCGCCGACCAAAGCCATGCCCGCGTTACGGATCATGACGGCCTGATTTTTCATGGCGTCGACCTGATCGCGCATCCAGTCGGCCGTAACCGACTCGATGACGGCGCCGACGTCGGCGCGTTCCGAAAGAATTTCAAGATCGATGGCGATTTCCGGGGCCGGGAAATTCATCTGGCTGAGGCGCAAAGCCTCGCCGAGATTGTGCCCGCGCAACACCCTCTGGCGAGCGGCGCAAATCCGTTCGCGGATCCACGGATTGCCCTGCTCTTCAAGAATTTCGAGCGACCGCTTCAACGGAACCTGCGACCCCAGAAGCGCCGAAAGACCCATCAAAAATCCGCTGCCCTGAAGGACGCGATACCACGACCAAGGCGGATACATGTCGAATTTTGATCGGGACGGCCCCTTCCAGAACGGAAGCGTACTCGAAATGACCATGACGACAAGCAAAAGGAAAGCAATGATCCAAAGCCCCCACGACGCGATGAAATCCGAGAACGGCACAACGGCGCCCATCGAATCGACGACGTTTTTGGGCGCATTGGCGCGCATGTTGGCGATAAGGTTGACGCTGAAGGTCCAGATAACGAACCCGACCAAAACGGTAATGAAGGCGGGATACCCGATGGCGTAGCTGACGGCCTCGCGCATTTCGCGTCCGCGCTCGCCCATGAGCTGAATGAAGTTGAGGGTTCGAGCCAAAGCGCCGGATTCTTCGCCCGCGCGGATCAGATACAGTTCGCCGGTCGGAACCCAGCCTTCCATGGCCTTTGAAAGCGAAATACCCGCGCGGTCCTTAAGAAACCATTCGCGAAGAGCGATGGCGGCCGGACGGTTCGGATACTTGCCCATTTCCGTAACGTTCTGATAAAGGCGGTCGAGCGAACGCGACAGCGCTTCGTTGGACCTCAACATACCTTCCAGTTTCCGGTAGATGCGGTATCTGGCCCTACGGTTCCAGCGGAACTGGAATTGCATCCAGCGCGCCTCCAGATTTTCAAGTTTTTCGTCAATCTCACTCATTGCATGGGTCCAAGTTTCTGTTCAGCTTCCAAAAGTTCGCGCGGACGGGCAAAAAAGCCCAGCTCGAATTCAGCATCGTCCGGCGAAACCTCACCGGCCCTGACCTTCTCCAATCCGCGTTGCAGCATGTTAATGCCGTTCAGGCCCGCCGGAGAAAGCCAATAACGCTCGGCGTCCTCTTCGCGGTTGTCGCCCAACAAGGACATCAGCTTGGAGTCGGTCTCGATGATCTCTGCACAAACGGTACGGCCCTGACGCCCCTTGTAGCACTGGGGACAGCCTTCCGGATTGGCAAGATAAACATTGCTCAAATCGGGCTCGGTCAGGCATTCCATAATGGGCCTGCCCACATTTTCCTTTTTCCGGCTGGCCTCCATCACGGCCATGCCCACACGAACGCGGCGCGCAAGATCGCGCATTGTCGGGCCCAATTCTTCGCAAGCTTTCTTGAGGGGAATACGGCAATTAGGGCAAAGGCTGCGCAAAAGACGTTGGCAAGCCATGCCGCGAACGAGGTTGTAATCGTAAACAATATAAGGCTCGACGCCGATGTCGCGCAAACGCTTCGGAGTGGCCAGAGCGGAATAAACGTGGCCCGTGGTGTAAACCTGACGGCCTGTGAGCGCGAGGCGGAACGCGAATTTCGCAGTCTGCAAGTCGCGGACTTCGCCGAGCATGACGATATCCGGATCGAGACGCAGGGCGCAGCGCATGATTTCGACGAACGTCTTCTCGCGCTGCTCGTCCTTGACGGACGCAGAAACGCCGATCTGGCGGGCGCCAACGACGCCGCCTTCCGGAGGATCTTCGATGAGAAGACAGTTGAGCCGCATCTCGGTTTCGACCATACGGCGGTTGAGCACAACGCGCAGCGTAGTGGTCTTACCCTGGTTGACCGGCCCCGAGAAGATGCGCAGCCCTCCAGGAGCCGCGCGCAAACTCTGAACGACGCGCAACTGCTCCTGCGAAAAACCGAGGGAGTCGACGTCGGCCATAATGAAATTCTCGCCCCACAAATGGGCGGAATCGTAGGAAAGGCGCATATCGAGATAAGCGCCGCCGTTCGAGAGCGGCACCCACTGGCAGCGAACGCTGATAACGCCTTTGGGAAGAGCGATGACTTCGCGGCCGCGCGCCTCGGAGGTCAACATGGCCGCCTGGGGCTCCTGGAAATTGGAGGTCGCGCCGGACTGGCCGATGGAATGCGAATAAACAGCCGCCAGAAACTGATCGCCCTCGACCTGCGTCCAGACGTCCTGCCTGCGGAGCGAACCGTCGATACGGAACTGAACGACGCAGCGGCCATTGACCGATTCAACGTGAATATCGTTCGCGCCCATCTGAACGGCCTGTTCAAGCGTCGCAACGATGCGGCGGCGTGCATTGTTTTCGTCGTAATGAGTCGAGCTGCTCAGCCTGTCGGCATAGAGATACGCCTGAATGATGATGTTCGGCGTAACGTAGCGAGGCTCATCGACCTTGAACCCCTGACGCTTGGCGGCCTGCGCCACGGAGGTAACGAGCGGCGAGCGCCTGTGCGAAGCGCTGACAAGCCAAAGCCCGGTATCGAAAAGCGCGCAAAGATTGCGAGCCTCATCCGGAATTTTCAAATCGCCGTCAATGGCGGTCAAAACCTTGCCGTTGAACAGAAGCGGAAGGGTGCGTTCGTCCTCAAGCTTGACCTTTTCGACGTTCGACGAGGAAAATCCCGAAGATCCCGAAGCGTCCTGCTGAGTGGTTGGGCTGTCCTGCGACGAAGAGGATTGGCCTTGCTGGGAAGAGGGCTGCGAAGCCGCCGGCCTCTCGGCCCCCTGAGCGTCCGGCTTCTGAACGGGCGCCGATGGCCTGTGAGCCGCTGCGGAAGGAGGTCTCGCTTTTTTGGGAGCAACTGTGCCTGTCCCGCGCCCAGACGCAATGTTACTGAGCTTGCCCAAAGCCTTTAGCTTTTTCTCCAAAAGATCGGCTAAATTCAACACGCAGGGTACCCTCAGGACAAAAACGGCAGCTCATGGAAATCGGCAAGAAATCCTCCTCTATTTAATGCCAGATTTTCTTCCTTCTATCAACGCATCACGCCCTGAATGATGTCGATGTTTTTCATGCGCAATGTGTACGAAGAATTCTTTCCGCCGACTTCGACCGAAGACGACGTGATCGAACGAACGGTCTCGCCGTCGGAAACTTTGTCGCCGACCCGAACCGCCCGCCGCTCATTCCCCGCAAGCCTGAGGTAAGCCGTATATCTGCCGCCGCTGCCGATGATGCGTTCGACTTCCGGACGAGCCGCGCTGACATGCGCAGAGCGAGCCGCGGTCGACTTGGATGCAGAGTCACCGGAAGACGCCCGCATGCGGCGAGGCAAAGACAGAGCGCTTGCAGGAATAGCATCAGCCAACCCTGCCGGAACGTTAGCCACGCTGGCCGAACGACTGACGCCACGCAATTTTTCGAGTTCGTTCAGGCGTTTCTGAACGTCGATCATCGCTTCGATACGAGAGATGGTCTGGCGAACCTGATTCAGCTCCGCAAGAGACGTTTCCGAGGAAGCGGAATCAAGCTTCTTCATCTGCCCCTTGGCCGTTTCGATGACCTTATCCTCGGCCTTCAAAACGCTTTTTTCGATGCTTTCGGTCTTGGCTGCAGGCAAAACAGGCTTGGCCGGATCGGAAGGAGCCGGGGCCGCCATGGCCGACGAGACAAGGGAAGGCGCCGCCGGAGCTTCTTGAGAAAAAGCCGGGGAGCTCAAGCAGGAGCCTATGACGAGCAAAAAGGCCGCACCGAGCCCTTTAAGAGAGCGACGCGGAATGGAAAATTTATTTGCGGTTCTCATAAATAACCCCTTCTACACGCCATGCGTTACGACCGCCGCCAGGCGTATAGTACATGTTTTTGACAATGGCTCCTGGCAAATCACCGATATAACCCGGAAGCCCACCGGGTAGTTCTGGCACATTAAGCGTAAAAGAACGCTTAACCCACGGAGCAGGGGGAGGATTCCATTCGCCTTTATAATCGGGAGGCGGAGGGGGCGGGGGGTCGTCAGGAGCCCTTGCAATGGTGCCGGGCCAGTTCTGATCGAGATAACGGTTTGTTATATCATCGATATTTTTCAACGTCTCGGCCCCGCGACGCTCCAAAGCCTTGAGAGGAATGGATTGGTTGACCTGATTGCCGTCAACGCTGGCGGAAGTCCCGGGAGGGGGCTGGGTCGAACCGGACGTGCGCCGCCAGACCAGGGAAACAGCCAAGCCATTGCATGTGATCCCCGAAGAAGACCACCCCTGAAGGCCCGACGGAATGAGGGAAAGGCCTTCCTTGCAAGACAAGATGACATCCATAACCTTGGGTGCATTTTCCCAATGGCGCTCATATTTTGGCTCCGGAACGACCTGCTTGCCCATGGAAGAAATATTGAGAAGCTGGCGCGCGCGCTCTTCCTGCAATTGCATTTGAAGCATACGCTCTTCTTCAAGCTTTGCCTGCATGTACCAAATGGAGCCGAGAACCGTCAAAAGAACGGCCGAACCGGCGCCGATAATAATCTTAACCTTCTTCGGAATGGAAACGCGTTGCAGCTTGATCTCTGCCTGATCGTTCAGAAGAAGGGTGAGAGGAATGGAGTCTGCGCCGGGAATGGACCAGGATTCGGGAGCGTAAATGGACTGAAGCCCACCGAACCCGACTTCCTGAATCAAACGGTCTCGCGCTTCCGTTTCCTCGGCAAAAAAGAGATCGCCGTCCGGAACGATAAGATCGTCGCGAACGATGATAACGACAACGCCTTCATTGAGACGAAACGCGCCGACCCACGAGCCGGGAATCTGGGTCGCAAGGCAAGCCGACAAAACAGGCATGCCCGCCGTCTGCCCCGCTTCGCTGGAACACAAGCCGAACTGCGGAACGCGCCCGTCTTTGCTGCCCGGGCGAACGACATAGAAATCAGCCTGTTGTCCCGGCTGGGCTGCAGCTTCCTTGGCGATCTGGGCAACGCGCCCGCGACCGGGGCTGTTTTCCCAATAGAGGCCGACGGCATAACGATGACGTCCAACCGTTACAACCCCTGCTGCCATTATCGACGCTCCTCATCCCCATCCGCACCGACATCCATGACTTGCGGCGAAATGGCGATGATCATCATCAGATGAGTCTCGTTGCTGGATGTGCCGCCGCCGAGCAGGAAGTTGTCCGGCGAACCGATGCCCTGCTTGTTCTGGGTCATGTCGGTCCTGTCGATACCGCCGATCATCAGGGTCTGTCCGCTGCGAAGCATGGACTGCTGAATGAAGATGCGGTTATCGGTCACCGGCAGATAAATTTTCTGCGCGCTGGTTCCGGTTGCATCGTCGTTGGTCAGGAAGGAGGTTTCGCCCATATCCTCAATGCCGATCAGGCCGAGGGAGTATTGCAGGAGAATACGTCCGTCGTCGAGAAGGCGCGGCGTCAACTGCAAGGAGAAGCCGCTGTGGATGGTCGAAATGACCGGCGTATAGGACGTGGACGTGCCCGTACCAGTCGCGGTGATGCTGTTGATCCCCGCGATATAAGCGCGGTCGATGCCGACGCGGCGCGAAACGGGGTGATTGTTCAGCGTGGTCATCGGGAACTGGGCAACCTGGGTCGTATCGCCGATTGTCGACAAAGCCTTGAAGACTTCGGCCGTTCCGATGGTCGGATCGCTCGATCCCTTCAAGATGGCGACGCTAAGCGAGCCGAGGTTGGAGGCGGTCAGGCCATATCGACCGGAGACATAGCGGCGCCCGAAGAATAGGTGAGCCCCGAAACCTG
>JAQUUS010000008.1:0-14282 GCA_028693775.1 Alphaproteobacteria bacterium
AGGGTTCCTTGGGCCGCCGTCACGGGTGGCGGCCCAAGGTCTCTTCTTTTTAGCTTCGGTTTTTCGAAGCGTCTTTTAATCGGAGGGGTCCATGCATCGCATTTCATCGTTTCGCAGGACTGCATATCTTTTTTCCGCGTTTCTTTGCACGGTCTGGGCCCTGCCCGCCGCAGCCGAAGACGACATCGCGTTTTTTGAGCCGGGCGAAGTCCTGAGCGAAGCCGCCATGAACGACAGCCGCGCCGCGCAGGGAACGACCATAGACATCACGACCGTGACCTCGAACCAGACGCTGGAATCGACGTCGACGGGGAACTCGGTCTTCGTCAACGGCAACATGACAAACGGAACCATCAACGTCGGCAGCAATTTCGGCGGCAACGGTTTCGGAAGCTACGTCATGAACACGGGCAACAATGCGGTTATCAATTCGGGCGTCAGCTTAAGCGTTTTGATGCAGCAATACTAGGCGCCGCCGAAGACAGGGCGACGAAAAAGGAAAGCGTCCATGAAGGCACTCGGATCCGCACCGAAGATACTGGCCGTTTTGGCGGCGCTTCTGCTTTTGCCGGCATGCGAAGGCAACTATGCGCACGAACGTCTGGCGACCGGGGGCAAACGCGCTTCGCTTGCCGAGCCCAACGACGCGCAAATCCTGTCCAACAAAAACGAAGAGTCCGGCGAACTACTGGAAAATTACGAAGAACCACTTCCCGAAACGGAGCCTGTCGCCGAAACGGCCGCAGAGAACTCCGGAGAAGCGTCCGGCATTGCAACCCGCGTCAAGCACAAGATGCCCGGCCTGTCCGTTGCGGGAAAAGAGCACAAGATCGAAGCGCCGCCCGAACCTCCTGCCGAAAAACCTCAGGCGGCAATTGAGGAAACTTCGGCCAGCACCATTGTCGATAACGGAACGAAGGGCAACACCGTCCGCGTTGGCGTTGTCAGCTGGCGCGACCTGCCATTCCAGACCGTCAAACGGCAAACCTACGACTACAGCTGCGGCGCGGCTGCCGTCGCAACTCTGATGACCTACGTCTACGGCGTTTCCACGACCGAAAAAGCGGTTTTTCGGGAAATGTTCGAACGCGGCGATCAGGAAAAGATCAAGCGCGAAGGCTTCTCGATGCTCGACATGAGCCGGTACATGAACGCGCACGGCCTCGATGCGCGCGGATACCGCGTCAGCGAGCAGGCCATCGTCCGGCACAAGCTACCGTTCATCGCGCTTGTCAACAACAACGGCTACAACCACTTTGTCGTCGTGAAGTCCATCGGCAATGGCCGCATTCTCGTCGGCGACCCCAACATCGGCAGCACCGAATACGCCCGTGACGACTTCGCCCGGATCTGGAACGGCCTCGCGCTGGTGGTCCTGAACAACGCATCGAAGGCCCGCGAAGCATTCGACAACAGAAAAGAATGGCGGTTCGCCCGCGCACACGCTCCGCTCAGAGGAGCAAACGATGCGGGAATCGAAACGCCGTCCCTGCCCACCATGGACTGGCAAGTCGCACTCCCCGTTAACAACATTCTTCCCGCAACCCTGACCGGCGCAAACATTCAATTTATGAACGGCACAGGAGAGATTATTCGAGGTGGATCATGAAAAAATCGCAAATCGCTTTTGTTTCATTGTTAGCCTTCGGCCTTCCTTTATGCGCCGCGATGCGCGGCGCCATAGCGGACGAAGGTTCGGACCGCATTGTCCTTGCCGACGTACGACCTTTGTCGGGCAGCGAGATGCAAGACATCCGCGCGGGCTTCATCGACCCGACAGGCATGATCTACAGGTTTGCCGTCCGGGTTCGAACGGCGCTCAACGGCGTTGAAATTTTCTCACGCTCGATCGTCGTCGCGGCTGAGGAATCGGTCGGAACGCTCAACGCGACCTCCGTAGCCTCGCTGGCGACCGAAAACATTCCGGAAGGAACGACCGCGAGCGTTATCGACTACGGCGCGGGCGTGGTTCTGAGCGACTCGAGCGGAACGTCCACCACCATCATGAACCAGACGGCAAGCGGCGTGCCTTCCAGCATTGTCATCAACTCGGTCAACAATACGGCCATCACACAAACCGTCAAAATGACGCTGCAACTGGCCACTACGATGGAGTCTATCCGCGCCTCACGAGCCGCCGAAATGATAAGGCAGCAGTCGTTTATGCATAATTTGGGGTTCTGAGAGGTTCGATTTGACAGAACCGTCCGAATCTCCTTATCTCAAAGACCCGGATGGCGGCAGGCCGATTCTCTGGCACGCCGCTTTCTATTCAGGATCAGAATCCGGGGGTTTTTGGGATTTTAGCGTTCGGTTTTTTGTTTCTCTTTTTCGATGAGGCGTTTATGTCAAAATCCACCTTCGCCCTTTCGTCAGCCCTTTGCGCGTTTTTGCTCGCCTGTCCGCCCGCATTTGCCGAACCCGATATGCAAAGCGAACTCGAACGGCTCGAAAAGCGCCTGAACGATCAGGAAAAACTTATCGAAGACCAGCAACGAATCCTGATCGACCAGTCGGAAGAAATCTACCGCCAGAAAAAGATGATCGACTCGCTCTCGAGCGCGCGCGCCAGAACCGGATATGCGCCGGAGCTCAAACCGCAAGTCATGGCCATGCAAACAGGCAGAGGCTCTGCCCCCGCCGCCCAAAGAGTCAACAATCCAAGACCGGTCGTTATCGAGGAGCGCGTAGAAGCCCCGAATGAATCCCGCCCCAATGTCGAAGCTATCGCCAATCAGGGCGGCATTCTGTCGCCCGCAGGAGCCCTGACGTTCGAAACCGCCACCGAATACACCAACACCACGCGCAATGTGTTCGCGTTCAACGGCGTCCAGTTAGCCGAAGTCGTTCTGGTCGGCGACATCACGGCGCAAAACGCGCGCCGCCAGATCGTTCAACAATCGGGCCGCCTCAGGCTGGGCCTGACCGACCGGATGGAAATCGACGTTCACGTTCCCTTCGTTTACCGCAACGACGCCCTGACAAACACCATAAACGCGGCAAGCACGACGACCACAACCGTCGAAGGCGCCAATATCGGCGACATCGACATGGGGCTTGCCTATCAGATCAACGACGGGAAAGCAGGCTGGCCGTTCCTGATCGGCAACGTGCGCTACAAAGCCAACAACGCCGAGGGACCGCTGGACGTTCCCTACGACTCGAACAACATCGCCAAGCGCCTGCCGACCGGAACCGGCTTCAACACCATCGAAGGCAGCGTCACGGCCATCAAGGTTAACGACCCGGTCGTTCTGTACGGCAACCTCGGATACGTTTACGACATGCCGCGCGACATCAACCGCGACTTCAGCGGCGTCTATATCACCCGCGTTTCGCCCGGCGATGCGATCAACGCCCTTGTCGGCATGGCGTTCGCCATTAACCAAGATACCTCGTTCTCTCTTGGCTACAAGCACAGCTATGTCTTTCCGACCATTGAAGAAAGAACGAACGGAGACGACATCAACAGCGGAACCTCGCAGGTCGGCTCTCTGAATTTTGGCCTGACCTACGCGCTCTCGCCCGCGACGAGTCTTAACTTTAACATCGAAACGGGCGTAACCAACGACGCCCCGGACGTTCACCTGATCTTCCGCGTCCCCTTCCGTCTGGGAAACCTGTTTTAACGCACAAAAACGGGCGTTTTAGAGATAGTCGAGCGATATCATCGCGTTATTATCGTTGTTTTGAGGGGGGTATCTTGCTATAGAATGTCGTTTTCCGCGCCTCGCGGATTTGTTTGTTGGACGGAAACAAGATGAATTTTCGCATGGGCCGACGCCGCCGGATTTTTGAGGGTAAGGCCAAGGTTTTGTTCGAAGGCCCCGAACCCGGAACCCTTGTGCAGTACTTCAAGGACGACGCAACGGCCTTCAATAACAAAAAACGGGGAACGATCACGGGCAAGGGAGTGCTGAACAACCGCATTTCCGAATACCTGATGACTCGCCTGAACGAAATTGGCGTACCGACGCACTTCATGCGCCGCCTGAACATGCGCGAACAGTTGATCCGGCAAGTCGAGATCATCCCCATCGAAGTCGTCATGCGCAACATCGTGGCCGGGTCGCTGGCCAAGCGCATGGGTATTCCCGAAGGCACCATTCTGCCGCGCTCGATTGTCGAATTTTACTACAAGAAAGATGACCTCGGAAATCCGATGGTCTCCGACGAACACATCACCTGCTTCGGCTGGGCCAGCCCGCAGGAAATCGACGAGATCATGGCGCTTTCGTTGCGCATCAACGATTATCTCTCGGGCCTGTTTTTGGGCATCGGGCTCAAGCTTGTGGACTTCAAGCTCGAATTCGGACGTCTCTGGGATAACGATGATATGCGCATCGTTCTCGCGGACGAAATCAGCCCCGACAATTGCCGTTTGTGGGACGTCAAAACGAACGAAAAGATGGACAAAGACAGATTTCGCTGCGATCTTGGGCGCGTTGAAGAAGCCTACCAGGAAGTCGCGCGCCGTCTCGGCATTATGCCGGAAGCCGCCCAGAAACCGGAAAGTGAGTGATTGCCATGAAAATTCGCGTCGATGTCATGCTGAAAAGCGGAGTTCTTGATCCTCAGGGAAAGGCCATCGGCCACGCCCTGACCAATCTGGGCTTCGAGGGCGTGCAGGACGTTCGGGCGGGCAAAGTCATCGAAATCGAAGTCGCCGAAACCGACAAAGATAAAGCCATTGAAAACGCTAAGAAAATGGCCGAAAAACTTCTGGCTAACCTCGTCATCGAAGACTTTAAAGTCAGCGTTATCTGATTTAGTCTATAAAAAAACGCAGTATCGCGAACGTTATGGGATTGACCGGCTTGCCGGGAGTTTTGAAGCTAACGATAATTTAATAACTCTTATTCATGATTTTGCGCAAATGAAACACAAACATCTCTCTTGCGTTCTCCTTGCCGCCGCCTGCGCGTTGCCGCTGGCGCTGTCGGGTTGCAGCTCGTTCAACAGCACGGGTCTTGAATACAACGAGGCCGACGAAGACGCCTCCCCCGCTAACGAACCCAACGTTCCGCCCCAAAATTCGCCGACCCAGCTTTGGAGATCGGGCTACTGGCATCCCGGAGACGACGGCGAATTCATCTGGATTCCCGGCAAAATGCTTGACCGGCCCGCGCCGACCGCCGTTTGGAACCCGGCCCGCTGGGTCCGGCACGACTACGGCTGGACCTATCAGGAAGGCCACTGGCAATAAGTTCAAAAAAGCCCCCGGATCGGGGGCTTTTTCTTGCGATCTCAGAGATTGTAGTGGCGCTTGAGCTCGGCGACGAGATTGAGGCGCTCCCACGAAAAATGACCGTCTTCCTCGGGCTCGCGGCCAAAATGGCCGAACGACGAGGTTTTCTTGTAGATCGGACGGCTGAGTTGGAGACACTCGCGAATGCCGCGCGGCGACAGGTTCACAAGCTCGCGCAACAGGGACGGCAAGATCTTTTCGTCAACATGCGCCGTTCCGTGCGTCGAAACGTAAAGCGCCAGAGGCTCCGAAACGCCGATGGCATAGGCGAGCTGAATTGTGCAACGGTCGGAAATGCCCGCCGCCACGACGTTTTTCGCCAGATAGCGCGCCATGTAAGCCGCCGAGCGATCGACCTTTGTGGGGTCCTTGCCCGAAAACGCGCCGCCGCCGTGCGGAGCCGCACCGCCGTAGGTATCGACGATGATCTTGCGGCCCGTAACGCCCGCATCGCCGTCGGGCCCGCCGATAACGAAACGGCCCGTCGGATTCACATAGAAATATTTTTCTTCGGGCATCCAGCTTTCGTCAGGCAGCGCCGCCTTCACATAGGGGCGAACGATCTCGCGCACCTCTGTCTGATCGATGCTGTCGTCATGCTGGGTCGAAAGAACGATGCGCGGCGCACGCACAGGCTTGCCGTTTTCGTATTCGAGAGTCACCTGGCTTTTGGCGTCGGGCCCGAGAAGCGGCAACTTGCCCGCATGCCGGTCTTCCGAAATCAGGCGAAGAATCTTGTGCGCATAATAAATCGGCGCAGGCATATAGGTCGGGGTTTCGCGGCAGGCATAGCCGAACATGATGCCCTGATCGCCCGCGCCCTCGTCCTTTTCGGCGCTGGCATCCACGCCGATCGCGATGTCGATCGACTGGGGATGAACGTAGTTCTGCACGTCCGCCCACTGCCAATGAAAGCCCTTTTGCGCATAGCCGATATCGCGAATAGCCTCGCGCGCGGCCTCTTCCATGTGCTTGGGCGTGATCGACGACGGGCCGCGAATTTCGCCCGCGAGGATAACGCGATTGGTCGTGGCCAGCGTTTCAACCGCGACGCGGCTGTGGGGATCGGCGGCCAGAAACAGATCGACGATGGAATCCGACACGCGGTCGCAAAGCTTGTCAGGATGGCCCTCGCCGACAGATTCGGATGTAAAAAGGTAGTTGGACATCTGGCTCATAGTCTCTCCAATATGTAGGCTTTCCATAAAACAAGGGGTGAATTTACCGTCTGCCCGCATTTAAGCAAGCGAAAGCAAAAACGGCGAAAACGCCCGGACATCAAACGCGCATCGGCATCAGAACGTACAAGGCGCTCATATCCGACACATCCTGAACGATCGCGGGCGCCGTCGCATCGGCCAGCATGAACCGCGCGCCGTCGCTTTTGATCTGTTGAAGGATATCGAGCAGATAGTTCGCGTTGAACCCGACTTCAAGCTGCGCGCCGTCGTATTTGGCTTCCAGCTCTTCGGTCGCGCTCCCGGCTTCGGGCGAATTCGCGGTCAAAACCACTTGTCCCTGAGAGATGCCCAGCTTGATCGCGCGGGATTTCTCGGACGAAATCGTGGCCACGCGGTCAACCGCAGACGCGAAATCGCGCGCGGCGACCTCAAGCATCTTGTCGTTCGCCGAAGGGATAACGCGTTCGTAGTCGGGGAAGGTTCCGTCGATCAGCTTCGAGGTAATGACGATGCCGCCGAACGTAAAGCGAACCTTGGTTTCGGAAAGAGCGACTTCGACGCCGTCGCCGCTTTCGTCGATCAGCTTGCGGACTTCGGCAACCGTCTTGCGCGGCAGGATCACGCCCGGAATGCCCATAGCGCCTTCGGGCGCAGGCATTTCGACGCGCGCGAGCCGATGGCCGTCCGTCGCCACGACGCGCAGAACGTCGACCTTCTCGTTCTTGGTCGCATGAAGATAGATGCCGTTCAGATAGTAGCGCGTTTCCTCGGTCGAAATAGCGAAGCGCGACCGGTCGATGAGATCGCGCAAATCCGACGCCGACATCTGGAACGAATGCTTGAGATCCGCCCCCGGCATAACGGGAAAATCCTCGATAGGCAGGCAGCCGAGCTTGAAGTGCGAACGGCCCGAAGCGAGCGTGAGCTGGCCCGAACCGGTTGCGCTGATCTCGACTTCCGCGCCCTCGGGCAGCTTGCGGACGATTTCGTAAAGCGTATGCGCGGGCGCGGTAACGGCCCCCGTTTTTCCGATCTCGGCCTTGACGGCCTCGTTGATCTCGATCTCCATGTCGGTCGCCGTCAGGGAGACGTCTTCCGCCGTCGCACGAATCAGCACGTTGGCCAGAATGGGAATGGTATTGCGGCGTTCCACCACGCTTTGGATATGGCCGAGGCTTTTGAGGAGCGTATCTCGCGATAAGGTCAGTTTCATGAAATGTGTCCGGCTTTAGAATTCAGGGTTCGGAACGCGTGAGCCTTTGAACGGAAACGTCCGCACAAGGCCGGGAATCGTTCGAAAATCGACGCGCTCCAAGAACCATTAGGGTTAGCAAAGAAATTTTGGTATGGAAAGGGGACTCGTTCTCAAGAGGATTTAAATGACTGCTTCTTTTAATCATATTGGCGTTGTTGGCGCGGGTGCCTGGGGCACCGCATTGGCTCTGACAGCTGGCCGGGCCGGGCACAACGTAACTCTTTGGGTTTTTGAGCCCGATCTGGCGGCGCTTCTCGCCGAAACACGCGAAAACAAGACATTCCTGCCGGGTATTTCGCTGCCCCGAGAGATTCGGATCACCCACGACATGGCCGATCTGGCGTCCTGCAACGCCCTGATCCTCGCCCCTCCGGCCCAGCATATGCGGCAGATCTGCCAAACCCTGACCGGGCCTATCGCGAAAACCGTGCCGCTTGTCATCGCCTCGAAGGGAATCGAGCTGACAAGCTACCGGCTCATGAGCGAAGTCGTCTCGGAAGTTCTCCCCGAAAACCCCGTTTTTGTGCTTTCGGGCCCGAGCTTCGCCACCGAAGTTGCAAAAAACCTGCCTGCCGCCCTCACCCTCGCCTCGGAGTGGAATGTCGAATCCCTCGCGCAGGCCTTGTCGTCGCCGTTTTTCAGGCTCTATACGACAGACGATATTATCGGCACCCAAATCGGCGGATCGATCAAAAACGTCCTCGCCATCGCCTGCGGCATCGTCTCGGGCCGCAAAATGGGCGAGAATGCCCGCGCTGCTCTGATCACGCGCGGACTGGCTGAAATCGTCCGGCTCGCCATAGCCTTGGGAGCGCGGCCCGAAACGTTGATGGGCCTTTCTGGAATCGGCGATGTCGTCCTGACGTGCTCAAGCATGCAATCGAGAAACATGTCTCTGGGCTTCGCTCTCGGACAAGGAAAAGAGCTGAGCGCCATCCTCGCCGAACGCAAGAGCGTAACCGAAGGCATCTCCACAGCCGCTGCTGCGCTTGGGCTCGCCCGGCGCCACGGAATCGAAATGCCGGTCGTTACAGCGATCGACATGATCCTGCGCGGCAAGGCGACTGTTGACGACAGCATTGTCTCTCTTCTGTCCCGCCCGCTACGCAATGAAACAATATAACAAGCCAGCAAATTGAAATATTGTTTCTGTGCTTTTTGACCTGGTCCGCTCGCTCTTTTTTTTATCGGACCGGGCTTGTTTTTGTACCTATTAATTAAAGACAAATTAACGGGTTAGCGCAAAAATCGATCATAGACTTTTAGGGATTCGCCCATTGGATGCCTTACCCGCCCGGACGCTCGCTGGACCGGAAGGCCCCCTCAAAAGCATCCGGGCGATCGCTCAACGGTATTGAACATAAGGTGGCATTAAGATGATCCATTCGATCTTGGCGCGTTGTTCGTCGCATACAGTCTTGGCTGGCGTTCTTTTTGCGGCAAGCCTGTTCCTTTCCAATCCCGCATCGGCCGAAAGCGTTATAGGAAAAGAAGGGTGCGCAGTTTCCGGCGCAGCGCAAGCCAGCAGTTCCGGATGCCCCGATAGCGCCATCACATGGACAATCCCGACCGCGTCGGACTACGTCTCCGTTCGCAGCGAATACGGAAACGCAGCCTATCCGGTCGACGTTCCTTTCGACGCCTACGATCTCTCCAAGCTTGCATGCCGCTACATCGATAACGTCGACGCCTCCTTAACGCACGAGTACTTCGTCCCCTTCAGAAGCCCGGAAGAATGGAACGCGTTTATCAACATGGAGCACAACTATCTGGCGCTCCTCACCTGCGCACGGCCAAGGTCCTACACCATTACCCCATCCGCAGCCTGCATTGCCGCCGCCATTGCGGATATGACAACCGTTTCGCCCGCGAGCTTTACCGTCAACCTGCCCTACGAAAGAACGGGAAATCCGGCGAAGGAATACACGTTCGTCTTTAAATGCGGCAACTCCCTGATGGACGTTGTCGACGCAACCTACACCCCCGACGTCGCAACGGACGGCGCTGTCTCGCCCGAAACATCCGGATGGATCGAAGCGATCGAACGCCATACGGGCTCGTGCGGCACGGCAGACGGAACGGGCTCGGCAACGGAACCCACCAGCGGTCTTTGCGCCGGAAACGACGTCTATGCCTCAGGCGTCACGCTGGCAAACTCCGAATGGACATGGACCTGCTCTGCCTCGGGAACGAGCTCCAGCAGCTCCGTCTCTTGCAGCGCGCCCTATTCGGCCATCCCCAAATGCGGAGCCGCCAATAACGTCGCCGTAAGCTCGGCTCCCTCAACGGATTTGTGCGAAGAAGGAACGGCCTCGGCCGTATCGGGCCTCGGCCCATGGAACTGGACCTGCACATCGGGAACAAGCACGGAATCGTGCAGCGCCCCGCTTGACAGCATTCCCGAATGCGGCACCGCCGATGGCGTTCCTGCAACGTCCGCTCCGACGGCCGATCTCTGCACAGGAGGCACACCATCCGCAGTGACGGGCACAGGCCCCTGGGCATGGGAATGCACGTCGGGGAGCACTTCCGAATCGTGCAGCGCTCCGACTGAAGCCATGTGCGGCACTGCCAACGGCGTCGCCGTGACATCCGCGCCGACCTCCGGGCTTTGCGAATACGGCACGGCATCCGCCATATCGGGATCGGGCCCGTGGACATGGTCGTGCACGTCGGGCACCAGCAACGTAACCTGTAACGCCCCCACAAGCGGAAGCGCCAGTTGCGGCTCGGCGGCCGACACCGTCACCGAAACCGCGCCGACGGCAAACCTCTGCTCCGTCGGAACGCCGTCCGCTGTGATGTACATCAGCAACGCCTCTCCGCTGGCCCAGTGGTACTTCCAGTGGACCTGCACCGGCGGCTCGGACACCGTCACCTGCATCGCACCCAAATGCGCCTGCGCCATGTGCGGCCTGGCTTCGGGCGTACCGAGCAGCACCCCGCCCTCCAGCGGTCTGTGCGGATACGGCGTCCTGAAAGTTCCGCCGGGCGTGTTCCTGAACGGCGCGTCGGAATGGAAATGGTATTGCGTAGACGAACCCTCAGCCAGTTCGCATAACTGCTACGCGCCGAAAGAATAAATAAACTGTAACGCCGGGTTCTCGGGGGCCGTGCTGAAAAGTGTGGCCCCCGACCCTTTTTATCCGAACAGCGCCGAATACAGCGCCTTCAAAACCGCCGCCGAAACAATGATAACGGCCAGCAAACTGCTGATTGTCACAGCCAAAGGCTTGCCCGAAATTCGCTCGACATCTCCGCGATTGCGCGTCCGCGCCTCAAGGGCAAGGATTTCTTTCTGGATATTGAGATAGAGAAGCCGCGCCGCCACAAAATCCTGCTCGTCATGAACGAGGCGCCTCGGATCGTCGATCAGGCGCAAAAGATCGGAAAGCCGCCCCTGAGCGACAAACTCCTTGGCCTGTTTCTGCAACGATTCGCGAAGCGGCTTGCTGGCATAACGCCGAAGCGCGGGCTCGACAACCGGAGACAGCCACGCCGCGAGGCGCGGCAGTTCCTCGGGGCCGTATTTGTTTTGAAGTTCGCCGAAAAGCGTCAACAAATCGAGGCCGCGCCGCGTCGAATCGTCCGGGCTATTGAAGGCAAAAAATATCTTTTCGCTGCGCTTCTCGCGCACGATCAGAAAAGCCGCAATATGGCGGTCCATGGGTTCGCGAGACTTGCCGCCGCCCGCCGCCACACGCTCCAGCGCGGGGAGCAGCATCTTGGGCGTGGCGACATATTGTCCCGCAAGCATGGGACTGAGACACGGCAACGCAGAATTGGTTTCGTAAACGGCGCGTTCGACGCCATTGCCGAATGTGGATTTCTCGAGGGCGATTCTGACCCGATCGAAAAGCTGTCCGAGCGCGATATAATTGGTCCGCTGCTCGCCCTGAAGCTGTATCCACAGGGACACGAGCTGACTGGTGATCATTTCGGACAACGGCTGCATACTCGCTCCGCCCTGCACCGCTTCCACCAGAAGCGTCGGAAGGCCCGCAGGCATGGCAGAAATTCCCCGGTAGCGGATCGGCGACCGGTTGTCGAGCGCCATGCAAACCCGGGCGACAAGCTGCTCCTCGTAATGAGCCGTCTTTCCGTTTCGCTTGAGGTCGTTGACAACGTCCTCAACTCTCTCGGCGCGCTCCTTGTCGTTCATGGCGCGCAAAAGCCACTTGTTCAGGGACTCGTTCTCAACCGCCTTGGTCGCCTCGGCCGGATTTTCGACAAACGCTTCGACCAGCGGCCCGATCTGCCAATACTCCTTGTCCATGAAAATAAAATGCCGCACCGCCCTGCGGTTTGCGTCAGAGCTTTTCGGCGTCATGCGCCGCCCGTTGAGCCATTGGTCGAGATCGGCGGACGTCCATCTCTGCAAGGGATCGTCAGCCAAAAGACCGCGCAGAATTTCGATATGAGTCGGCAGGATGCGATGAGATCCGACGATGGTCGCAAAGCTTCCGCGCTGCATTTTCAAATCGATGATCGCGCGGTCGCCCATACCCGCGACCGGATTTGTCCCGACAATCAAAAAGGCAAGGGAAACGCCAAAAGCGTAGCAATCGTCGGCATGGGTGCCGATTCCCCGGCCCAAAGGCGACGCGAGAGAACGCTCGAGCGTCTCGAACAGGACCGGTTGCCCAAATCCCGGAGGAACGGAAAGGCTTTCGCCGATCTGGGGAGGAACCGCCGTTCCGCTTCTCCAGAAAATATTCGTCGGTCGAATCGAGTTATGAACGAACCCGATGTTATCGAAAGAAATCAGCGCCTGAATCAAAGGCGCAATGAAATGACGGTTGATCGTATCTTCGCTGAGGGTCGGATGCGTTTCGTCCAGAGTCGCGAACAACGCAGGAGCGGTCGGCTTCTGGTAAATGAGCGCGTAGGTATAGGTCCCGTCGATCCATTGAACCACGCCCGCATCGACAAGGCGCACAATTCCCGGATCGTCGAGGCTGCGCAGAGACTGAATGGAGTCGAGGCGCGGCGGTATCTTCGACTGGCAAACAATCGCATAGAGGCTGGACGACGCATCGGATCTGAAGCGCGCGGTATAAGCGGGGCCGCCGGGCGTATTGAGCTCGGGAAGCGGCATCGAAGGGAAAATCTCGATCCGCCCGCCGAGGGTTACGCTTTGGCCTGTATTCGATTTGATCTGAGGATCGGCAGCCATGGAAAGAACGTCTTGTCAGGAAGGAAGCGGAATTTTAGACGTTTTTTTTCGTCATGGAAACGTTTGTTTTCGATAAGCCATCCCATACGGGGCCTTGCCCTCTAACGACGGAACGGCACGCAAAACGCCGCCCTCCCAAAGCGCAGGCAGGGAGGCTCGAACGCGGCCCTGAGGCACCGCATGGCGCAACCCGGGCGCGAGAGCGTCGAGCGCATCGTGAGACGGAGAGCCCAGCGCGCGAATCGTGGCCGCCGGAGCATCGGACGCAGCGCTCACAAGCCAGCGGTTGTCCCAAAGCACGGTTGTTCCCGGCGCGAGCGACAGAACCCCGGATGCCGCAGAAGGCTCGCGCAAAAGAACGGCCTTCTTTTCGGAAACGGACGCCATACAGCCGTAAAGCGTCCGGATATGCTCCGCCTCGCCCCCCGAAATCGCCGCAAGCAGAGCGTCCAGCGACGCATATTCGGGCGGATAGTCGCCGTCATGAACGTACCGCAACCCGGCCGCCAAAGCGCGCAAGGCGATGGCCCGGGGAACCCGGCGCAAAGCGTCGCGGTCAATAACCACGCTGCCGCCCGGCTGCGCCTGCGCAAACGCGTTGAGAAAATCGGCCGTCGCAAGATCCAGAACTTCTTTCGCCTCGCGCGCACGCGCCGCCAAAAGCGACAGGCTCCCTGCCGTGAGCCCCTCCGACGCCAGCATCGGCATGATCTTGCGCAACCGGCCCCGCGCGTATTTTTCGGCCGCATTGCTCGGATCGATCACAAAAGGAACGGCCGCAACGTTGCAGGTTTCGATCAACCTGTCTTTCGTCGCCTTCAGAAAAGGCCGGAGCAGCCGAATGCCGTCGCGCGTATTCTGGGGCAGGATGCCCGCAAGGCCATCGATCCCGGTTCCTTTCGCAAGGCGCATAAGCACCGTCTCGGCCTGATCGTCCGCATGATGCGCGATCAAAAGATCGCCCGCCCCGTGACGGCGGCAAGCGTCCGCCAAAAGGCTATAACGCGCCTCACGAGCCTTTTCATGAACCCTGCCGTGAATCTCCCCGTGCGACCACGGAAGAATCTCGGCCTCGATTCCCAGCTTTCGAAGATTGTCCCGAACCTGCACAGCTTCCGCCGGAGATTCGGGGCGCAACCCGTGCTCGACAATAAGAGCAACCAGCTCCCGCTGCCCCCAACGCTTGGCGCAATAAGCAAGGGCCATGCTGTCGGGCCCGCCCGAAACCGCAAGGGCAAGCTTCGGCGCAACCGGCGCAAAAGCGTCCATCCAAGCGGAAAACTCGCCGCTTTCGATTGCCTTTACTTGCGCGTCTTGCATTTAAACTTGGCGCGTTCGTCGTCGGCGCGCGATTTGACCTCGGCCGACGCTTTGGGATATTTGGCCTTCAGTTCGTTGAAGGTCACGCAGGCTTCGGATACC
>JAQUUS010000008.1:14292-15592 GCA_028693775.1 Alphaproteobacteria bacterium
AAAGCGCCCAAGGATATGCCAAGCTTGAGCAAACTGTCCGGAGCCTTCGAGCCGTTCGGATTTTGCTGATAGGAATCGGCGAAAGCCACGGCGGCCTCCTGAAAGCGTCCGCGAACGTAAAGCGTTTGGCCGTACCAGTATCTTGCGTTCTCGACCAGCTTCTCCTTCGGGTTCTTTTCGATAAACGTTTTAAAGGCCTCTTCGGCGCCCGCATAATCGGCATCGCGCAACATGCCGAAAGCACGTTCGTACTGCTCCTGCACAGTCAGGCCATAGTCGCCGGGAACCGACGGCAGAGGCGGCGATTGAGGCGCATTGACACCCCCCGTAACCCTGCCGTTTTGAAGCTTGAGGGCCCCAAGCGTCCCGCTCGGCTCGACCGTTGGCGGCTGGGGCTGAGAAGCCGACGGCGATTGAACCGGCGGCTGAGGCTGCCCCGACTGCATGGCGACAAGCGTTTGCTGAATCGCCTCAAGCTTGGCAATACGCGCATCGACGTCGGTCTGAAGCTTCTCCATGGTCGACTCGAGACGATGGACAGAATATTCGATCTGCTCGATTCGTCCGTTCAGGTTCCGGATTTCGTATTCCTGCTGGGCAAGCCGCGTTTCGTTATAGGTCGCGGCGCCTCCGGCCGGGCGCGCGTCTTGCGCAAAAACAGGCGTAGCCGCCGCAAGCGCGGAGCATGCTAAAAGAAAAAATCGCAACTTTTTCATTGGGACCCGAGAGGCTTGGATTGAGATGCGTTTCGTTGTCGCGCGATTCTAGTCGCCGCGGCATCGAATTTCCAGCCCCGATTTAACGTATGTTTTGTCTACAGAGATTCGGCCGATCCGACTTTGCGACGGCGGCCGCGACGCGGAATATCGGGCAAGCCGGTCGAGCCCATCGCCTCTTCGCTGCCCTTCAATTCATTCAAGGCGCGTTTGAGCGCGATTTTTTCGCGCAAATCGTCCTGATCTCCAATGCTCATGATGGCAAGACGATTCACAACCAAATCGCTGAGAACTTCTATGCTGGAGCCGGACAAATTCATGGCACCCTCCGCCAAAAATGAACTTTTACAAATACCGAACGAATACAAATCTAATTCTCGACCAATGCTTCTATTATTTATCTAAAATATTAAATATCGGTGAAGAATCACCGGAAGTTTTCATTATTTCAGTGGGTTAGACGCGTGCTTCCCCGCCCGGCCGCATGCCTTTTTCCTTGAATCGATAAGCAAATCCGGTCCAAATCGTTACGAAACCGTTAATTACGGAAAGAATTCGATGCCGCGCCGCAGCCATCGGCAGCG
>JAQUUS010000233.1 GCA_028693775.1 Alphaproteobacteria bacterium
GCCCTCGAGGCCGTGAATGACGCGTGCAGGCAGGGTCTGATCGCGCGAGAGGCGAATGATGGGCTGAAGTTCGAGATGGTCGCGAACGACGCCGACATCGAGAAGCAAGCCCTGCTTGTCGCGCTTGAACGTGAGCGCGGGCATAAGAGCGAACATCAAGGCGACGGCGCGTTCTTTCCACATCGCGTTATCGCCGCCGGCATCCGGCATGAGGTTGACGACAAGGTTGGCGAGGTACGATGCCGAACCTGTCGAGAACGGGTTCATCGAGTTCGAGGTCGAACCGTCATCCGAGTTTCCGGTCATGTAGTTCAGAACCAGAATGTCATCGTCGCGTCCAAAACGGCGTGTCAGCGAATACAAAGATGCCCACAAGTCGGTGTCGGCCTTACCGTCGGTGTAGGCGAAGCCCGATCCCCAGCAAAGGGCGTTGGTGACCATGGACTTGAGTCCTTCGGTCTTACCTGAACCGGTGGTGCCGATATAAAGGATGTGCGTGCGTGCGTCGTTGTTGGTGAGCCAAAGCTCGCGGCCCACATCGTCGTCGTCCTTGTCCGAAACGTTGCCGAGATAAAGAATGCCGTCCGATTTACCGCCGGACGTTTTTCCCGGAGGAGGGTTATGCGGATCGGCCATCTGGGCGTAGCGCGGAATTTTGAACGGAAGCATAAAGGGCTTTTTGAGTGCCCATTTGAAATAGAAATAGAGGGGAATGAACAAAAGATCGGCAAATCCCTTTGCGGCGATGGGGGCGGCGAACAAATAGAGGATCAGGCCGAAAGAAACAGCTGCGGTGATTTCCGGTTTGGAAATAAAGGAAAGAATGCGCACTGAAGCAGGGCGCACGTCGCGAAGCATGTCGCGTTGAGCAACTTGATATTTTGGTAGAAGAATAGGCATGAGCCGGTCCCGAATTTGCCTTATGCGGCCAAGCCGCAACGGAGACGAAAATAACGTGCAAGTTTCGTACAGCCAACGTTATTTTTTGGTTAATTTGAGGGTTTTTTTCCTATCAAACGCCTATAACAAAAAGCCTTTTTTGATCGGCTTCCTCTTTAACGCGAGGGAGATCGAGCACAAGGCTGCGGTCGGCCTGTGCGGCAATGCCTCTCAGGCCTGCGGCGGCAGCGGCTTTAACGGTATCGGGGCCTATGGTGGGGAGGTCATATCTGTTGTCCTGCTGGGGCTTGGCCATCTTAACCAGAACGCCGCCGGGGCCGTCACGCATAAGGTCTTTGCAGCGAGCGATGAGAGCGTCCGTGCCCTCAATGGCCTCGACGCCAATGACAAGCCCCTGCTGAACGACGACGGATTGGCCCACATCGGCCTCCCCCAAAGCCTTGGCGACAGCCATGCCGCGGGCAATATCGTTTTTGGCGGTCTGGTCCGGTTCGACGTCGCCGACAACCCCCGCGCGAAGAAGAACGCCGCCCAGAACGTCCTGCACGCCGATCACGCAAACATCGCATTCTTTTTCGATCTCGCGACCGATGCGGCGCAAGAGGGCGTCGTCGCCCACGAGCGAAAAACCTATTTTGGCCAAAGCCTTGAAAGCGCGCCAATCCGGTTTGAGCTCCTTGAGGGAGGGTCTGCGCACGCGGCCGATCATAACGATCTCTTCGATTTTCTCTGCGGCCACGATTTCGCGAAGTTTACCGAAAGCGCCGAGCGGCAGCCATACATGAGGCGAGCCCTCCGCAGTCTGAGGATCCGCCTGGCCTTCGAGGCAAAGAACGAAAAAGTCGCGGCCCTGAGTGCGGCAAGCCTCGATAACAAGGCGCGGAGCGTTCCCGCCACCGGCGATAATGCCAAGTTTTGGAGAGGATTCAGAACTCATGGACCACCGAACAAAGAAAAGGGCAGATGAAGATAGGCGCCAACGATTTCCGCTCCGGGATTGTCCCGAACCAGATGGGCGTTTGAAATATGGCTGATAAAGCCGGTGATACGCAAGCCGTTCGGGAAGCGAACGCCGAGTTCGGCCTGAGACCTGAATTGAAGCATGCAACCCAAGGACGTGGTTTCATTGCCTTTTCCGAAAGCGCCGATGCTTTCGCCCCATGTCAGAATGCCGTATCTGAGGAAGGGAATATCGATATTCAGCCCGCCGTTAAAATAGAGCGCCCCCCGCGAATTGCCCTCGATTCCGACCGCAGGACGAACCTGAAGATAAGGCTCGACCGCGTCAAAGGAAGACGAGATCGCGGGAAGCAAGGAGGTCGCGAACCTGTATTCCAGCCTGTAATCGCGGGAAACGCGGTTATCCGGATGCTTGTCGAAATTGTAAATGCCACCGCCGGCCGAAATGAGGGCAGGCTCCTCCGCCCGCGCCGCAGGACAAACCGCGCACAGCACCCCCGCTGCAAAAAGAAGAGTTTTGATCAAACCAGCAACCGCATTCGACAAGAAAAAGAATCGCGGAAGATTAGCCCTTCAAACTCTTGGCGACAACCTCGGCCGTATTGGCCGAAAGCTTGGCCTTCGAGAGCCGAAGCAACTCAGCCTTCATGGCCTTCTGCCGTCCCGGGGTATAATCGCGCCAGCGTGTAAAAGCCTTTGCGATGCGCGCGGCGACAAGAGGGTTCAAGGCGTCGAGCTTCAAAATCATGTCCGCAATAAAGCGGTAGCCCGAGCCGTCCTTGGCATGGAATCCCAGTCCGTTGCCCGCAAAAACGCCAATAAGCGCCGAAACGCGATTGGGATTTTTGAAGGTAAAGGCCGGATGCTTCGTGAGTTTCTTGACGATCTTCAAAACGTCGCGCCGCTTTGCCGAAGCCTGAACGGCGAGCCACTTGTCCATGATGGTCGGAACCTTGCGCCATTTTTTCTCGAAAGCGGCGAAAGCCTTGTCGCGCAAAGGAGAAGCCTTGTCGGCCAGAATGCCCAAAGCGGCGATCTGATCGGTCATGTTCTTCGACTTTGTCGCCTGCCTGAAAACCTGAGCCAGAACGGCGGGATCCTCGGTTGCAGCAAGATAGGAGAGGCAAAGGTTCTTGAGCGCGCGGCGTCCCATCGTCTCGCCGTCCGCAGCGGTATCGCGCACGGACTTGGCAAGGCGCTTGTGCTCGGCGGCGAAATCCCGTGCGAGCCTGTAGGCGATGCGCTTGATAAGCGACTTCCGCGCAGCGAAGAGAGCGTCCGGATCGATAGCCTCTCCGCGAGCCTGCAAGGCAAGTCCCAGTTCGCCCTCGCCGGGAAGCGAAAGAACCATGGCCTTGAACGCGGGATCGAGCTTCTTGTCGCGAAGGACATTGCCCAAAGCGGCAATAAAGGCCTCATCGTCGACCGAGTAGCCCAAAAGCCTGTTGGTGGCGAGCTTGAACCCG
>JAQUUS010000234.1 GCA_028693775.1 Alphaproteobacteria bacterium
AAACTGGATCAACTCCATGGACGCTGCCGTCGATGCGGATGCCGAATCCGATGGCGATGACGATCTGGAAGGCGAGGCCGGGGACCTTGAAGAAGAGGCTCTTCCCGCCGAAGACGCTTCCATTCCAGGAAGCTTCGAAGACACAGATATTTCAGATATTAAGGACTAGTTAGCATGGATTTGCTATCAGTTATCCTGAAGGAACACTGATGCAATCGACTGACTCCAACACCCCTGAAACGCCGCCCAGCGCGCCGTCCGCAGTGCAGCAGCCCCGTATGCGCTTGATGCGCCAGTACGAGCTTGTCGAGCGCGTGCGCGCTTATGACCCTGACGCCAACGAAGATCTTCTGAACCGCGCCTATGTCTTTTCCATGCAGGCGCACGGCTCCCAGATACGCGCGTCGGGCGATCCGTTTTTCTCTCATCCGCTCGAAGTCGCGGGCATCCTGACCGAGATGAAACTCGACAGCACGACCATCGCGACGGCCCTGCTTCACGATACGGTCGAAGATACGCTTGTTTCGCTGAACGATATTCAAAAACAGTTTGGGCCTAACGTTGCGCGCCTCGTCGACGGCGTAACTAAACTTTCGCGCATCGAACTCCAGACGGATCAGGCCAAGCAAGCAGAGAATTTTCGAAAGCTTGTCGTCGCCATGTCGGAAGATATTCGCGTGCTGCTTATCAAGCTTGCGGATCGCCTTCACAACATGCGCACGCTTCATTATCTCCCGGAAGAGAGAAAGCGCCGCAGGATCGCGCGTGAGACGCTGGATATTTATGCGCCTCTCGCTCAGCGTATCGGCATCGAGAAAATGCAGGAGGAGCTTGAGGATCTCGCTTTCGCTGAGCTCAATCCGGATGCGCGCAGCAGCATTGTCGCCCGACTGAACTTCTTGCGCAACGAAGGCGGCGCAATCGCTCAAAAGATTTTGAAAGAGCTCAAGACGCTTCTCGACGAAAACGGAATCGCAGCCGATCTCGAAGGCAGGGAAAAAGCGCCCTACTCGATCTGGCGCAAGATGCAACGCAAAAACGTCGGGTTCGAGCAACTCTCGGACATTATGGCGTTTCGCATCATCGTCAATTCTGTCGATCAGTGCTATCAGGTTCTCGGCATCATCCACAGCCATTACCACGTTATTCCCGGGCGTTTTAAGGACTACATTTCGACGCCAAAGCCCAACCAATATCAAAGCCTTCACACCGGGATCATGGGGCCGGAGCTTCAACGCATCGAAATCCAGATCCGCACGAAGGAAATGCACGAGGTAGCCGAGCTTGGCGTCGCCGCACACTGGGGCTACAAGCAGGCCGCTCCGCGAACCGACGGATTGCAATACCGCTGGCTTCGCGAGCTTTTGGACATCGTTGAACATGCCCAGAAACCCGAGGAATTCCTCGAAAACACCAAGCTTGAGCTTTTTCAGGATCAGGTTTTTTGCTTCACGCCGAAGGGCGATTTGATTGCCCTGCCCAATGGCGCTACGCCTGTCGATTTCGCCTACGCCATTCATGGGCGCGTGGGCGACGCTTGCGTAGGCGCGAAGGTCAACGGTCGCATGGTGCCTTTGCGCACCATCTTGAAAAACGGCGATCAGGTCGAAATCAACACTCAAAAAGGCAGCACGCCTTCGGCGGCATGGGAACGCTTTGTTGTGACGGGCAAGGCTAAATCTTGCGTCCGCCGCTTCGTTCGCATGCAGCAGAAGACGGAGAACATCGTTCTCGGCAAGTCGATGCTCGAAAAGCTGTGCAAACAGGAAGGCGTCGAATTTTCGGAAAAGGCTTTCGAGCCTCTTACCCAGCAGTTCCAATCCTCTTCGGTCGACGATTTGTTCGCCTCAATTGGCGCTTCGGTTCATCAGCCGAGGGAAATCTTTAATGCCGCTTTTCCTGATCACAAGCCCAAACAGCCTGAAAAAATCGCGGAAAAAATCAACGCTGTCAGGCAAAAGGCAGCCTCCACGCGCAGCCTTGCCACGGCGACGCTCAAGGGGCTTCCTCCGGGCATGTCGGTCCATTATGCGCGGTGCTGCCATCCCCTGCCCGGCGATCCAATTGTGGGAATTGTCGCCACAGGTCGCGGAATTACCGTGCACACGCGGGATTGCATCACGCTCGATACGTTCGTCAACCAGCCGGAACGCTGGATCGACGTCGGCTGGAGCGACACGATCGAACCGATGGTCGGGCGGCTTGACGTCGTTTTGGTCAATCAACCCAACAGCCTTGGGCAATTGACGAATATTATCGGGAAGAACGACGGCAATATCTACAATATGAAGATCACAAACCGCACGCCGGAGTTCGTAGACATCATTGTCGACGTTGAGGTTCACGATCTCAACCATCTGACGATCATCATTGCCGCACTCCGGGCCTCGTCCGCCATCAATTCGGTGGAGAGAACCAAAGGACGCTAGAGCCAAAAACGTCAGTTTAGCATTAGCGTCATCTCGCCGTTGCCTCGCCTGACCTTCAGCCTCCAGCCCAGACGCGTGCCCTTCAGGGCCAGCAATGCATCGTCGACGTTTTCGATCTTGTACCCATTGATCTCGGACAGGATATCGCCCGCAGCAAGCCCCATGCGCGCGGCTACGGTTCCGCGTTTGACCTGCGTGACCACCACGCCGCGATCCATTGACGGTATGCCCAGATCTGCGGCAACGGCCGGGGAAAGGTTCGCGATTTTGGCTCCGACGACAGGGTTGAGCCCCTTGACCTCCGTTTCGTTACGCGGCGGATCTTCGGGCGGCTCGATCATCGGGACGCGAAGGGCTATTTTTTGCCCGGCGCGGATGATGCCAAACTCGGCCTGCGATCCTATGGTAAGCTCGGCGATGCGGTAGCCGAAGGCTTTGGGGTCTTCGATATCCTTTCCGTTGACCGAAACGACGACATCTCCTTTTCTGAGACCTGCGGCGGCGGCCGGGCTGGATGGATGCATGCTTTTGACCAAAAGGCCCATCGGTTGCGACAGGCCTAGCGAAAGAGCTATATTTTGCGAGATTTCCTGCCCGTCTATGCCCGTCCATGGATGGGTGATCTTCTTTTTGCCCTGAACTACGGCGCCGATGAGCACACGCACCATGTTTGATGGAACGGCAAAACCTATTCCCATATTTCCCCCGTCACGGGTGTAGATTGCCGCATTGATCCCGATAAGCTTGCCATCCATGGTGACCAGCGCGCCGCCCGAATTGCCGGGATTGATGGCGGCATCGGTCTGGATGAAGTTCTCAAAGGTGTTGATGCCCAGCTGGTTGCGCCCGAGTGCGCTGACAATGCCGCTGGTCACGGTTTGCCC
>JAQUUS010000235.1 GCA_028693775.1 Alphaproteobacteria bacterium
GAGGCCCTGAACGAATTTTCCTTCGGGCGTCTGAATGGCGAGTTCGTGTGTGCGTGAGCCTCGCGCGGTCGCCGAGAGCGCGGGCAGAGGAATACTCAACGCCAGCGAAAGAACGGCGACGAAGACAAAGCGGAACGGGCGAAGCATAAAAGGACTCCTTAGAAGTGCGGGGTGCGCGCAAGGCATGGAAGGGCCAGACTGTGTATGCGCCTTGCAGGCGAGTCGCAATATTAATAGCGGCGGCGGAACGTACAAACAAAAAAAGAAAGCTCCTGAGCGCCTTCGCTTTTTTTCGTCCGCCTGTTGCCTTTTTCTTGCCACGATTTGTGACATTTTTGATATAGGCGGAATAAAGAAGAAACGGAACTAAAAGCCAAGGTTGCGCCCTTATTTTGCCACGCTTGTTTGCTTGCATCCTTTCATGGCTCAGCCGAGCCATATCAAACCCATGAAAGGATTCTAAATATGCGTTCAACGAAACTCCTGGTCGCTCTGGCAGTGGTCTCCGCACTGGTTGCCGGCCCTGTTTTGGCGCAAGAAACCCCCGATATGACCGAGATGGATACGCCCGAAGCCGTAGCGACCGAAGTTGCGCCGGCCTCTGCTCCTGCGCCCGAAGTCAAGGCGCCCGTCAAGGCCAAGAAGCAAGCCCCGGTCAAGAACAGAAAGCATCGCAGAATAAAGAAGCATAAAAAGGCCACAAGCGCTCCCGTTGCGCCTGCGCAGCCCGAAGCGTCCGAACCGGCGGTTGAATAAGCCTGATTTGGCGTTAAGCAAAGAAAAGAACCGTCGCAAGAGGCTTTCTTGCGGCGGTTTTTTCATGGATTGAGCCAAAAATCGGGATTTTGTTGCGATTTTATTGAGGCAATGCTACTCCCTAGGCCCTTAAAGCCAACCCGAACCCCGATTTAAACATGCAAGTTGATGCCAATACCCTCCGCAAAGGCCACGTTGTCGATTACAACAATAAATTATGGGTCGTTATAAAAAGCGAAATTATGATCCCGGGAAAGGGAAACGCCGTCATTCAGATCGAAATGCGCGACGTTCGCACGGGCATTAAAACGAATGTGCGTTTCCGTACTCAGGAAACGATCGAGCGTGTCCAGTTGCAGGAGCATGAGATGCAGTTCTTGTATGCAACGGATAACGACTATACGTTCATGGATCAGGAAACGTTCGAACAGTTGACCATCAACAAGGATATCATTGGCGATCCGGTTGTGTTTCTGACGGAATCGATGGTTTGCAAGGTTATGACCTACGAAGGCGCCGCGCTTTCGGTCGAGTTGCCGCAAACGGTCGTTCTTGAGCTCACGGAAGCCGACCCGGTCGTCAAGGGCCAAACGGCTTCGTCTTCGTACAAGCCCGCGAAGCTGTCGAACGGCGTGCGCGTTTTGGTTCCTCCGTTTATCGAAGCGGGGACGCGCGTTGTGGTGAACACCTCTGACGGATCGTACGTCGAGCGCGCGCGGGACTGATCGGTAACGGTTTTGCCGGTCTGAATTTGAAAAACGCCCGGCGAAGCTGCGCGAAGGAAAATAGGAAACAAGATGTTTGTACGTTCTGCGCTTATCAATGTGATGTTCAAGGCTGCCGACAAGGCGGCCAAAAGCCTCGTTCGTGATTTTGGCGAAGTCGAAAATCTCCAGGTTTCCCGCAAGGGCCCTGCGGATTTTGTCAGCAATGCCGATTTCAATGCGCAGAAAATCATCCGGCAGGAACTCAGCCGTGCGCGGCCCGAGTTCGGCTTCCTGATGGAAGAAAAAGACGGCGAAGCCGACACGTCCGGAAAGCCCGAACGCTGGATTGTCGATCCGCTGGACGGCACGTCGAACTTTTTGCACGGTCTTGGCCATTGGGCGATTTCGATCGCGGCCGAGCGCAACGGCGAGATCATCGCGGGCCTCGTGTTCGATCCGATCAAGAACGAAAGCTTCTGGGCCGAAAAGGGCGTTGGTGCCTACAGCAGCAACAAGCGTCTGCGTGTGTCGAGCCGCAAGGATTTTGCCGATTGCCTTATCGCGACGGGCATTCCGTTCAAGGGCGTCATGCACAAGCGCCCGAACTTCGCCAAGCAGCTCGACGCCATTATGCCGCAGGTTGCGGGCATCCGCCGCTGGGGTGCCGCCGCGCTGGATCTGGCCTACGTTGCAGCGGGCCGGTACGATGCATTTTGGGAAGAAGGCCTGGGTGCATGGGATTGCGCAGCAGGTATCCTTCTTGTGCGCGAAGCCGGGGGGTTTGTCGCGCCGATGACTCCGGGGGATAATCCCGTGCGCAGTGGCTGCCTTGTCGCCTCCAACGCGGAAATCCACGAGCCTCTCGTTAAAATCCTCCGCGACGCAAAGTAAAAATCCCTTCTTTATAAGGTGTGAATGTCTCTTGCCCGTTCTTGAGCGGACAAAGGGTTGTGAGTATTTTTTCAAAAGTAACTTTAAGTATCCGTAGTCATACGGATTCCTGAAATTCTCTAAAAATGCTATTGTTTCGTTAGCGAAAGCATTCTTCTCGATCAATTGCGAACAGATACCGTCAGCGAGGGAAATCCGTCTTGTTTTTCCCCGAGCCGGGCGGGTTTTGCACTTTAAATTTAAGGGGGATCGCCATGACTAACGCCTGCCATTGCTTAAAGGATGAATTTAACGCGCTGTGCTTCTTTCTCGCGTTGCTTGTCGTGTTTCCGCATTCTTCAGTCGCGAGCGAAGCATCGGTCGAATCCATCGAAGCCCGTGTGATCCAGATGCTTGGAGAAAAAGCGACCGATGTGCTGTCGAGCGACCGGCTGACAAACCGCCAGATCAACGCCGAGTTCACAAACATGTTTGCCCGGATGTTCGACGTCGAATCCGTGGGGCGATATGCCATGGGCCCCGATTGGGAAAACCTGTCGCCCGAGCTTCGCAAGGAATACCTGACGTTGTTCAAAAGCTATGTTTCTCGGAATTACGGAAAGCGCCTGCGCATCTACAACGGAGAAACGCTGGAACTTGTCAGTGTCGTTCCCCAGTGCAATGACTTGTCTGTCGTCAAAACCGTGCTTGTGCGCAGCGGCACGGCGCCAGCGGCGAAAGTCGATTGGGTGACAAAGAACAGGGACGGTCGGGTCATGATCGTCGATGTGGTCGTTGACGGCATCAGCCAAAGCCGGACCCAGCGGGAAGAAGTCCGGGCTATTCTCCGTCTCAACGGGGGAGACATCGACGCCTTGCTTAATGCCCTGCGGGAGCGCACGC
>JAQUUS010000236.1 GCA_028693775.1 Alphaproteobacteria bacterium
CGCAGCTTCCCGGCGATCCCGCGTTCTATATGGTTGCGCATTTTGCGGAAGAAGTCATTGCGTCGACACCGTTCCGAAAGACCTCCGGTATTTCGACGAAACAAGCCGAAGCAACGGGGCCAATTGCCGCCTGTTCAGGCTCGAGCCGGCCTGAATTCATAATATTCGCAGGTTGATGCCGTCCGGCGGAGCCTCTATGCTGTGCCCATCATGGCCGCATCAAAATCTCCCTCATTGTTCGACGCCCCGCGCGAAGGAACCAACACGCCCGAGTTCAGTGTCGGCGAGATATCCAACCTTGTCAAAAAAACGGTTGAGCAAACGTTTGGCTCGGTGCGCGTGCGCGGCGAGATTTCTGACTGCAAGCTGCACACCAACGGCCACCTCTACCTCACCCTGAAAGAAGGCCCGGCCATCCTCGCCGCCGTATGTTGGCGCGGGCAGGTGGGGCGTCTGGGTCTCAAGCCCGCGATCGGCATGGAAGTCGTCTGTACGGGCCGCCTGACAACCTATGCCGGTCAGTCCAAATACCAGATGGTCATCGAAGGCATGGCTCTCGCGGGCATCGGCGCGTTGCTCAAAATGCTTGAGGAGCGCAAAAAGAAGCTTGCCGCCGAAGGATTGTTCGATCCCGCGCGCAAAAGGCCGTTGCCATACCTGCCGCGCCTGATCGGCGTGGTAACGTCGCCGACCGGCGCTGTCATCCGCGACATCCTGCACCGCCTGTCTGAAAGATTTCCGCGCCCGGTCCTGTTGTGGCCCGTCGCGGTTCAAGGCGAAGGCGCAGCCGAACAGATTGCCGCTGCCGTCGAAGGCTTCAACGCGCTTTCTCCAAACGGTGCCGTTCCGAGGCCCGATATCCTGATTGTGGCGCGCGGCGGCGGAAGCGTGGAAGACCTGATGCCGTTCAACGAAGAGTGCGTGGTCCGAGCCGTAGCCAACAGCAAAATCCCGGTCATATCGGCAGTCGGGCACGAAACAGACACGACCCTGATCGACTACGCATCCGATTTGCGCGCGCCTACGCCCACGGCTGCGGCAGAAAAAGCGGTGCCCGTTCGCGCAGAACTTCTCTCGCAAATCGTCGATAACGGAACGCGCCTCTATCAAGCGGCGACGCGCCTTCTGCAAGACAAAGCCGAGCTGTTGCGCCTGACCGAGCGTGCGCTGGGCGACCCGGCCCGTGCCATCGAGCCGTTGGCCCAGCGGCTCGACGAAAAGTCGGAACGACTTGAAATCGCCCGCCGGGGTTTCTTCGAACGCGCGCAAGCGAAGCTTAACGAGGCCGCCGGAAAATTGCGCCATCCGCGCGACATCCTCAATCTTGCGGTCCGCATGCTCGATGAGAAATCGCAGCGTCTTGAGATCGCCCGCCGGGGCGTTTTCGAACGCGCGCAAGCAAAGCTCAACGAAGCCGCCGGAAAGTTGCGCCACCCGCGCGATCTTCTCAATCTTTCCGCCGAGCGGCTCGCAAACGCCGGGCAAAAGATGTCCTATGCGTGGAAAGATCTCTACACAAGCAAGCTCAACCGGCTTGAGAACAAAAGCGCCGGGCTTGAGTTTTTGTCCCCCCGGGCGGTTTTAGGCCGTGGCTATGCGCTCGTACAGGATGTGCATGGGCATGTAATCGCCTCGGCCAAGCAGGCGAAACGGGGCGACAAGCTCCGCATCGAGCTGCAAGACGGGAAAATCGAAGCCGTAACGGAATAAGGCCCGGAGAGCCTTAGGCGCTTTTCGCTTTCTTGACGCTGGGCGTGTCGTCGTCATCGCTGTCGTCCGCATCGTCCAGAGCAGCCGCAGCTTTTTCCAACGTATTGAGGCGGCTGGCCGAAATGACCTCGGCCATCATCGAAATAATGGCGCTGGCCATGCCGAAGAGCTGCAAGGCTTCGCCGACGGTGGCCGAGGATTCCGAGACGATGAGCGGATTGCGATAATGCTCCTTGATCTGGGCGAGCATCTGAATGATGCGCTTGTCGGGATGCACCGGCCTGTTATCCTCTTCGGCGAGCGCGGCGAGCTTCTTGATGTAGAACGAATAGTGACGTTCCGCCTTGGTGGGCAAAGAGCCGCCAAACACTTCGTAATAGACGCGCAAGGTCATTTCGACGGCGCGCAGAATATGAACGACGGCGGCTGTTCCGAAACCGAACGCAAGCGCGCGCCCTGCTGCAGAGAATTCGTTTTGAGCGTCTGCCGGAATGGTGGAGCGAAGATTTTCCGCAAAGATATCCTGAGCGTTTTCAGCGAGATCGAAGGTTGAATAGATGCCGCACTTTTCTGCGACATAAGTGGGCGCGCAGTTAAGCTCTGCGGCGAGGGCATGCTCGAACTTTTCGACAAGGCCCTTGAGCAAAGTGAGTTCGTGAATATCGATCCGGTCTTCGTTTTCCTGCGTTTTGAGTTGCTTGGTGGCGGGATCGATGAAATAGCGGTTGAAGATCGCGCCGATTTTGTTGAGCAGCTTGACAGCGTCGGATTTCGAGGTGGAAAGGGTAATGACATCGCCCTTGATAAAGCCGTCCAGCAAAGTCTGGGCTTCGCTGAGAGGAGCGAACATATCCGAGGCGCGAGCGTCGCTGTCCGCGACGAGAAGGCTATGGAGTTTTCCGCCAAGTTCGTAGAAACGATAGGAATTTAACTGCTTCATCTCGATTGACCGTTGCTTGTATGCGCCAAGATGAACGCCGGGATGTTTGCGCAGGACCAACATCCGGCCTACTCGAAGAAGCGAAACGAAGAATGCGTTTCGGCCAGAAAAAAGCGTTACGAAACCGGGTCCCGGTAGTCAATCCGATAATATGGTTAACGCACGGAACTGTGGATAAGTCCGTTCCGTATTTCTACGGAGAGCAAAGTTCGCGCAGAAGGTGTCGGAAAACTTTCAGCAAAATCAAACGCGCCTGAAAAGCGGTTGGAGAATCGGTCGCGTTTACGGATAATCACAGATTGTTTTTTTCAGGAGAATCCCCGTGTCCGATATTTTCGTAGTCGACGATCAGCATCCCGAAGACCTTGCCATGTTGCAGGCGCTTTATTCGCGCAGCCCCGCGAGCGTGATCACGCATCTCGACAAGCTGAAAGCCAGCGGAAGCGGGAAGTTCATGGATCAGTACTATGTGGGCTACGGCCATGCGTCCATCGGCGACTGTGGCGTAACGACGGTCTTCGTCGAGCAAGTCTCGATGCTGGTAGCCAAGGCCGTTCAGGATACGGCGTTGTACAAC
>JAQUUS010000237.1 GCA_028693775.1 Alphaproteobacteria bacterium
AACGATCGGAATTCCGAAGCGTTCGAGCTTCATATAAACAAGCGAAGCCTTTTCCGGGAGCAGAGCGCCCACAATGCGTCCGCCGTCGAGTGGCGGAATGGGGATGAGGTTGAAAATCATCAGCCCGAAATTGGCGAAGATCCCCGAAACGGCCATCTGCCCGAAAACGCCGAGTGTCTCGAGCTGTGCGCCGAACGCCCGCGCATAGCCGAGCGGAATAAAAAGCGCGGCCCACAAGAAGATCATGAGAAAATTGCTGAAAGGCCCCGCGAGCGCGACCAGAAAGGTGCCGAGCCGTTTATATTTCAGCCGTTCGAAATTGACGGGCACAGGCTTGGCCCAGCCGAACAAAAAGCGCGATCCCGCCGCGACCATGGCGAGCGGAACGAGAATGGTTCCGACCAAATCGATATGGCGAAGGGGATTGAGCGTCAGCCTGTTTGCATCCCGTGCGGTGGGATCGCCGAGCTTGAGTGCGACCCATCCGTGAGCGACCTCGTGCCCGATGATCGAGGTCATGATGGGAATGAGATAAATCAGGATGTTCGCAATAACTTCGGTGTCCATGATGTGGTCCATCCTTGGTTCAAGAGCGTTTTTTGACGGTATGTCCGGGCCCTTCGCCGACGGGCCTTCCCAAAAGATCCAACCGGCCCAGAACGCACTGCGAGCAATCGCCGGTATCCTCATCGACGCAAGGCTTGTCGGGATAAAGCAGATAATCCCCACGATAGCGTTGAGGCGTATCGTTGGGCATAAAAACGTTAGCGCCGCGCCGAAGAACGAGATCGCGCCCGTCGCGTTCCGAAAAAACGGCATCGAAAGCCGTCGTAGCAGGAATATGCGCCTGCGGGTTAAAGATCCGCAACACCGAAACAGCCACAAAGAACATATCGGTATCGTCCTTGTAAGCATTAGGCCTTCCGGCCAGCGGCGTATCTGGATGAGGAATAAACGGCCCCACGCCGATCATGTCGAGATCGAGCGTGCGGCAGAGCAAAATATTGTTGGCCAGCGTTTCGAGCGTCTCTCCGGGCGCGCCGATCAAAAATCCGCTGCCGACCTGAGCGCCGACCGCGCGAAGATCTTCAAGGCATTGCAGGCGATCCTTCAGCGAGCAATCCGGATGAAGCTCCGCAAAAAGCTTCGGATCGCTTGTTTCGAAGCGGAGCAAATAGCGGTCCATGCCGCACTCGCGCCAGAAGGCATAAACGTCCCTTGAGCGGTTTCCGACCGAAAGGGTCACCGCCAGAGGCGTTTCGGCCTTGATTCGCCGCACAAGCTCGCCGATTCGGCGGTTTTCGGCGGGTGAGTCGGCCTCTCCGGACTGAAGAACGATGGTCGAATGCTTCCAGTCCGACATCCTGCGCGCAACGGCCAGAATCTCGTCGTCAGCCATGCGATAGCGGTTAACCTTAACGTTTGGGGCGCGAATGCCGCAATAAAGGCACCTGTTGGAGCAGACGTTGGAAAACTCGACAATGCCCCTGAGGAAGACAGAGTCGCCCATATTTTCCCTGCGAATTTTGTTCGCAAGTGCGAAAAGAGCCTCGCGGCCGGACGGCGGCGTGGAAAGAAGGTCCAATATCTGTTTCGCCAAATCCGTGTCTGTGCCGGTCATTGTGCACTGCCGTATGATTATCGTGTTGAGACTATAGACAAATTCTTCGTCCAGGTCCTAAAGTAAATATAGTCATTGAGATATTTATACCAAGCTTTTTTGCTTCATTTCCCAGTGGCACGCACATAATGAATCCCTAAGTCGAGGAGGCATAAGGAAATGCTTAAGCATGCAAAAACTGTTGACGAGAATTTCAGCCCGGTCCCGTGGCTGGACGTGCCCAAAATCAGGACCTTGATCAAGGCCAACGAGCAGGAAGACCGGGAAAAGATCGAAGCCATCTTCGACCGCGTGAGCGACGAGCTGACCCGCGCCAAAAAAGCCGGCATCGGCGATCACGAGAACGAACGCGTCATCAACAGCCTCGGCCTCGAAGACATCGCGACGTTAACGGCAGTCAAAAGCCCGGACCTTGTTGACCGTCTGCTCAAGATGGCCAAGGACGTGAAGGAATACATCTACGGCAACCGGATCGTAACCTTCGCCCCGCTGTATTTTTCGAACTATTGCAAGAACGAGTGTTCCTACTGCGCGTTCCGCGTCTCGAACCTCGAGCTGACGCGTGTCGTGCTCTCTCAGGAGGAAATCGCCGAGCAAACGCGCATCCTGATGCGTCAGGGCCATAAGCGCGTCCTGATCGTGGCCGGAGAATCCTATCCCGGACAGGATCCCTTCCAGTACGTTCTGGACACCATGAGAACCGTCTACGACACGAAGGAAGGCAAAGGCGAAATCCGCCGTGTGAACGCCAACCTCGCGCCGCTGAGCGTAGAGAACTACGTCCGCCTCAAAGAGGCAGGCGTCGGAACCACGCAAATATTTCAGGAGACATACGACCCCGTCGCCTACGCCCAGCACCACGTCTACGGCAAGAAAGCGGATATGCAATGGCGCCTCAGCGCATTCGACCGCGCCATCGAAGCGGGCCTTGGCGATTTCGGCCTCGGCGCTCTTTTGGGCCTCGCGGACTGGAAGTTCGAGATTCTGGGCCTCGCCAGCCATGTACGCCATCTCGAAGACCTCGGCTCCGGCGCGCACACGATCAGCTTCCCGCGCATCGAGCCCGCAGCCGGGTCCGATGTATCGAAGCATCCGCCCCATCAGGTCTCCGACGAGGATTTCCTGAAGGTTATCGCGATCATGCGCCTCGCCGTTCCCTACACGGGCATGATCATGTCCACGCGTGAAAACCCCGAGATGCGCCGCAAAACGCTCGAATGCGGCATCTCGCAAGTCTCCGCAGGCAGCCGCACGGACCCCGGAGGCTACACCGAAGGGCAGGCGCCCGAATATGGCCAGTTCGAAGTGGGCGACCACCGTCCGCTCGACATCGTGGTCCGTGAGCTCCTCGAAAACGGCTTCATCCCCTCGTGGTGCACAGCATGCGAACAGAAGGGCCGCGAAGGGAACACGTTCCTGCCATACGCCAGGACGGGCGAGATCAAGCTCAACTGCACGCCGAACGCGCTTGTGACGCTGAAGGAATATCTCGACGATTACGCATCCCCCGAAACGAAGGAACTGGGCGAAGAAACGATCGCGTGGGAAGTGTCGAGGCTCGGCCCGTCTAGAAAGTCGCTTACGATGCACATGCTCAA
>JAQUUS010000238.1 GCA_028693775.1 Alphaproteobacteria bacterium
CATCTACTCAATTCTTTCGTCGGTGTACCTGCACGATGCAATCGAAATGCACTAGCCTACCTATTACAACTAGCAACTTAGGAGAGTTTAAATGGATGATATCTCAATCAAGTACATGAGCGTCGCGGCAACGATGATCGGGGCGACTTTCGCCGGCGGTCAGGGCCTCAGCAAAGTCTTCACGATTTGGCTCGAAGGCATCGCTCGCAATCCTTCCGCAGACAGCAAGCTGTCCAAGGCTGGTTTCGTCGCTTTCGCCGGTACCGAACTCGTGCTTCTCATGGGCTTCGTTATCGCGATCATGCTGCTGAACAAATAACCATTAGTTCTTCAGATGCTTCCTTTTCGATCCACACGCGTATGGGGCGCGGCTGCTTTGACGTTTGCTTTATCCTCTCTGCCCTCTTGGGCTGAAGAGGCTCATGAAGCTGCGGAAGAGGGCGGTTTGCCTCAGTTCGATCCGGCTGGGTTTCCTGAACAGATCTTCTGGATCGTCATCAGCTTCATTCTTATGTATCTGCTGATGAACTTTTTAGTTTTGCCTCGCTATGCTGTTACGCAGGGCAAGCGCAAAGAGGTGATTTCATCCGAAATCGAATCCGCGCGTGTGGCGAACGAGGAAGCCAAGATTTCAGTGGCCGTTGCCGAAAAGGCTTTGAGCGAAGCTCGCGAAAAAGCACAGGCCGACGTTACCGAAATGCTGACGCGAGTCGCAGATGAGGCCGTCGAACGGCAGGCCACTCAGGAAAAAGATCTTCTCAGGAAGCTTCATAGCGCCGAAGAGGGGATCGCTGTCGCTCGCGCCGCCGCGCTCGAAAAGGTTCGCGGCGTCGCGCTGGATTTGGCGGAAAACGTCGTTGAGAAAGTTCTCGGCGTCAAGAAGCAGGTGAAGGCATGATGGAGTTCATCGAAGAAATTGCTCATGAACCGGAAAAAGTCTATGCCATCTCTTTTTGCATTTTCTGGGCTCTCATCATCATCTATCTGCGCAAGCCCGTTTTTCGCTGGCTGGACGGGGAAATCGCAAAGATTACCGTCGAGCTCAATACCGCGCGGGAATTGAGGGCGGAGGCCGAGGCGGCTCTTGCGGACGTCAAGGTCAAGCAGATTATGGCCGAGAAGGAAGCCAGGGAAATCGTCGATATGGCGAGGAAACAGGCTGCTTCCATGCGCCAGCAGGCCGATGACGAACTGGCTGCCACCCTTGCCCGTCAGAAGCAACTCGCTTCGGAGCGTATTCGCATGGCCGAGGCGAAGGCTATCGATGCCGTTCGTTCGGAAGCCGTCAAGATCGGCATGGAACTGGCTCGCAAGACCTTGACTCAGGATTTGTCGGATGACGAGGCCAAGGTTTTGGTCGAACGCTCCATTGCAGATGCGGGCCTCATCAAGACCGGCAAGGTCGGATAATTCTCTTTTCTATTCTCGCAGCTTTTTGAGCGCGGCGCCTGCGTCGCTTTGCTTGAGCAGGGATTCTCCTATCAGGAATCCGCGCGCTCCTGCGGTTTGCATTGCCGCTAAGTCTTCTTTCGTTCGCAGTCCGCTTTCGCTTACCGCAAACCGTTCGGGCGGGATGCTGCGGATCAGCTCGGATGCTGCGGGAAGGTCTATTTTCAGCGTTTTGAGGTTCCGGCTGTTTACGCCAATCAGCGGCGAGGACAGCGCGAGGGCTCTTTCCAGTTCTTCCCGGTCGTGCGTTTCGATCAGCACGTCCATTCCGTAGTCGAATGCTTGCCGGTGCAGCCGTTCGGCCATTTCGTCTTCCAGCGCCGCCATGATGAGCAGGATGCAGTCGGCACCGATCGCACGGGATTCGGCGACCTGCCATTCGTCTACGATGAAGTCTTTGCGCAGGACGGGCAGGGGACATGCGGCTCGCGCTTCGATCAGGTCTTCGTTTTGTCCCTGAAAATAGGGCGCGTCGGTTAGCACAGACAGGCATGCGGCCCCGGCTTCGGCATAGGAGCGGGCCAGCTCTTCCGGCTTGTAGGTGGGGCGCAGCAATCCTGCCGACGGCGACGCTTTTTTGATTTCGGCGATGAACGCTTTGCCTTCGATTTCGGCTTTTTGGCGCAACGCTTTGGAGAAACCTCGCGGCGGAGGGCTGCGCAGCGCGGCCCTGTGAACCTCTTCGAACGGGGCGCTTAGCCTGGCCGTTTCGATGTGGGCGCGCTTGTCGGCGCAGATTTTTTGCAGGATATCGCCCATTACGATTTTCCGTTTGTGAGTTCGACCAGTTTGTTCAGGACTTCTTCGGCTGCTCCGTTGTCGAGGACTTCGGAGGCCATTTCGGCGCCGGTGCTCAGGTCTGCCGCTTTGCCCGCGACGATCAGTGCGGCGGCTGCGTTGAGCGTGACGATGTCACGGTAGGCGCTTTTTTCTCCCGATAGCAAATTTCGGATGCTTTGCGCGTTGGTTGCGGCGTCGCCTCCCTGAAGTTCTTGCGGGGACGAGTAGGTCAGGTTTGCATCTTCGGGCGAAATGGCGAATTTGGCGATTTCGTCGCCGTTGAGGCTCACGACGCTTGTTTTGGCTGTGGTCGTGATTTCGTCCATGCCGTCTTGTCCGTGTGTGATCCATGCGGATTCGCTGCCGAGCGCATGCAGAACTTCGGCCATGGGGACCAGCCATTCAGCTCCAAAAACGCCGATCAGATGGCGTTTGACGCGCGCGGGGTTGGTGAGGGGGCCGAGCAGGTTGAAGATCGTTCGTACGCCAAGCTTTTTGCGTACGGGGGCGACAAAGCGCATGGCCGGGTGGTGCTTCGGCGCAAAGAGGAAACACAGCTTTGCTTCGGCGAGGCATTGCTCGAGGACTTCGAACGGCGGCTCGAGGTTGAGGCCCAGCGCAGCGAGGACGTCGGAGGAGCCGGATTTGCTTGTCGCTGCTTTGTTTCCGTGCTTGGCGACCGGTACGCCGCACGCGGCTGTGACAAGGGCGGCGGCTGTCGATATGTTGTATGTTCCTTTGGAATCGCCTCCCGTTCCGACGATGTCGATGGCTCCGGGCGGCGCCGTTATCGTTATCGCTTTCGCGTTCATCGATTCCACTGCGCCCTGAATTTCCTCGCGCGTTTCTCCTTTGCGGCGGAGCGCTAGCAGAAGTGCGGCGACATGGTCTTCCGGAAGCGCTCCCTTGAATATCGAATCGAATATCTCCCGCGTTTCGTCCACGGTCAGATTTTCTTTGTTTCTTATCTTGTGAAGCAGGG
>JAQUUS010000239.1 GCA_028693775.1 Alphaproteobacteria bacterium
CCCGTCATCAGGTACGCTTCGCGTACTTGCGGCCAGCTTTCGATCAGCTTCGCAAAATGGGCGATGTCGGTTTCCGAATGGTTCGCCAGCGAGATCATGGCGAATACGGTGATCCCGTATCCCATTTTATCGGCGGCGATGTCGGCGTGATAGCCGCGGATATATCCGGCTTCCTCAAGCGCGCGCACGCGCCTCAGGCACGGCGGCGGAGAGATGCCGACTTTTTGGGATAGCGCCACGTTCGTGATGCTGCCGTCTTGTTGCAGTTCACGCAAAATGCGCAGATCGATTGAGTCTAGCCTGACGAGCTTCATACGGCGCTTGGGGGTAGGATGTTGAACATGATATTGGTAGCATAAAACGATGTTGACTTCTATAACCTGATCTTCACCTGAGAGCTATATGCGAATGACGAACGTAAATTTCAAGCCCCCTGGTTCCGGATTTATTTGCTGGATTGTCACAGACGGGAAAGCTGGCATGGAAAACCAGTGCCTTGGCTTAGCCGAGGCTTTGGGTTTTAACCCGATTATCAAGCGTGTCAAGCTCAGAAGCCCATGGAAACAGCTTGTTCCTTTTCTCCGTTGCGGGCTGTTCGGTGCTTTTTCTCAGGATGGCGATGCATTAACGCCGCCGTGGCCGGATCTTTTGATCTCTTGCGGACGGGCGGGAATCGCCGCATCCCTTCACGTCAGGCGGGAGTCCCGCCGTGGGGGTGCTCGCGGCACGTTTACTGTGCATATTCAAAACCCTGTCATCTCTCCTTCACATTTTGATTTAGTTGTTGCGCCGCTCCATGACAGGTTGTCAGGGGTAAATGTTCTTTCAACTCAGGGGTCGCTGCACCGCATCACGCCGCAGGTGCTTGCGCGCGAGGCTTCCCTGTTTTTGCCTCAGGTTTCCCATCTTCCTTCGCCTCGCATCGCCGTTTTGATCGGCGGCAACAGCAAGGTTTACTCTCTGGGGGCTTCGGAGATGAAGAATCTTGCCGCCCAGCTTGCGGAAGTGGCGGGACGCGAGGGCTCCTTGATGATTACGACCTCTCGCCGTACGGGGGAGGAGAACCTTGCGATTTTGAAGAAGGCGCTCGAGGGCACACAGTCGTATTTGTGGGACGGGCAGGGGCACAATCCCTACTTTGGTATGCTGGGGCTTGCCGATGCAATTCTCGTTACCGCAGATAGCGCGAATATGGTCAGCGAGGCGTGCTCCACGGGCAAGCCCGTGATGGTCATCGATCTGAAAGGCGGTTCAGGGAAATTCAGGCGGTTCCATAAGGCGATGCGCGAGGCCGGCATGACCCGGCTTTTCGCCGGGCATATCGACGCGTGGACTTATACGCCGCTCGACGACATGACCCCGATTGCGCATCGTATTCGCGAGCTTATAGGACAGCGAAATTCATGAGCAAGGCTTTTACAAAAGATTCGGACGGGGACGACGACGACGGCGTTGAGGCGGAAGTTGTCGTTCCGGCTTCTCAAAACTACATGACGCCCGGCGGGTTCGCCGCCATGCAGGCCGAGCTTCGCCAGCTTTTGCGCGTCGAGCGGCCCAAGATCGTTGAGGTCGTTTCGTGGGCTGCGGGCAACGGCGACAGGTCCGAAAACGGCGATTACATTTATGGCAAGAAGCGGCTGCGCGAGATCGACCGGCGCGTTCACTATCTCACCAAAAAACTCGAGACTGCGAAGGTTGTCGATCCGGCTCAGCAGAAAAATCGCGCGCAGGTTTTTTTCGGCGCGACCGTTTGCTATGTCAGGCAGGACGATACCGAATGCACCGTGACTTTGGTCGGCGTCGATGAGGCCGACTTTGCCAAGGGCAAGATCAGCTGGCAGTCTCCCATCGCAAAGGCGTTGCTGAAGGGGCGCGTCGGCGACGCCGTGGACGTTCGTACGCCCGGCGGGGTCGATACGATCGAGATTTTGTCGATTTGTTACGACGACGCCTGATCGGGGGCGGCGGCGCGTTTTTCGAGCTCTTGCAGGACGCGCTGTATGACCGGGGCCCATTGGCCGGGGGCCGGTTGCCGGAAAATTTTCATTGTCGGGTACCACGGGCTGTCGTCGCGGCCGCGCATCCAGCGCCAGCAGGTGTCAAACCTGTTGAGCAGCCAGACGGGTTTTCCCAGCGCTCCGGCGAGATGCGCGACGGACGTGTCGACGCTGACGATGAGATCCATGTTGGCGGCGAGCGCGGCGGTGTCGGAGAAGTCTGCGCATTCGGACATGCAGTCGGTGAGCTCGGGGCCGCCGGTGAGGGGATAGCCGTTTTTCTGAAGGCTGAAGAACCGGACGTTTGCGAGGTCTTTGAGGGGGGCCAGCGCATCCGGGGGGAGAGAACGCCGCACGTTGGCGGCTGACAGGTCGGCGGAGAATAAACACGAGTTTCCGGTCCACACGAGACCGACGTTGAGGCTGTCGGGCGTTGGGGAAATGCGTTTTGCCCAGGCGCGCGTCTTTTCGGCGTCGGCGGCAAGATAGGGGATTTTTGCGGGGATTGTGTCAGGCTCCGTTCCCAGCGCAAGCGGCAGCGACATGGCGGGACATTGGCTGTCGAAGGGAAGCATGACCTTGCCGGTGCAAAATGCCGCGTGTGCGCCGTCGAGCGATTTCATCAGCGAGAGAAGTTCGGGCTGGACTTCGAGAACGACTTTCCATCCGCGTTCGGCGGCGAGGGGGACGTAGCGGCAGAATTGCAGCATGTCGCCAAGGCCTTGCTCTGCGTAGATGAGGAGCGTTCGGCCTCTGCCTTCTTCGCCTTGCCAAAGAGGTTGGGAACAGGTTCGCGCTGCGGGCTTGAGGTGCGCCGTTTTCCAGCGCCATTCGTATTCGCGCCAGCCTTCGGCAAAACGGCCCGCTTCAAGAAGCGCCATGGCGATGTTGTTGTGAACTTCGGGGTCGAGGGGGTTTCGGGCGCGGACCTTTTCGCAGAGGGCGATCGCTTCGTCGAGGCGGCCCATCGCCTTGAGCGCGTTGGCTTTGTTGTTTTGCGCGTCGAGATAGGCGGGGGCGGCGGACAGGGCTTTTTCGTAGAGGGCGAGCGCGCCTTCGAAATTTCCGGACATGCATTCGGCGATGCCGAGGTGGGTCAGGGCTGTGGGGTCGCCGGGACTTTTTTCGAGTATTTTTTCGAAGCACTCCCTCGCGGCGGGGATGTCCGAAAAGCCGTAGAGGTGGGTCAGGCCC